>NZ_VPDQ01000004.1:0-160282 GCF_013417535.1 Acinetobacter sp. YH12241
ATTTAGGAAAAACAGGTTGGACAGTTCAACGTTTACTCAGAATAATTCAAGTGAATTTGTTTGAAAGAAGAACTTTAAAAGCTTTATTTTCACCCGATAAAATACCCATAAAACAAGAGGAAGCTCATTTGAGCTTCCTCTTGTGAAAAATTGTGGGACAGCAATGTCTTACGGTGCTTTTTTATTTTTAGAATTAAAAACGCTTTTTGAATACAATAGTTAAAAATATCAAACAATAGAGTGAATTATGTTTTTAGAGGGGAAGATCAAGACCTATAACGAAGAACGAGGTTTTGGTTTTATTGAGATAGCGGGTGAGTCAAAAGATTTATTCTTCCATATTAAAGACTTTCCAAATAAGAATGTGCCACCAAAAGTTGGGGAAAGGTTAAAGTTTCTCAAAGTACAGGATGCAGGCAAGTTTAAAGCAGACAATATTGTGCGTTTGGATCTCAAAACGGAAACCCCTCGACATACGCCTCAGTCACGAGCATTAGAAAATAAGCCTCGTATTACTCAACGAAAACAATCTCAAGAGAAGAAAAGTAGCTTTAGCACTTACATTGGATTTCTGATTATGATTGGCTTAGCCTATGCGGTTTATAACAAATATCAGGATTGGCAAAGCAGCAGAATACAGCCAGTAGAAGTGCAACGTATAGTTGAAGAACCACAAGTACAGCAGAATTTTAGCTGTGATGGACGACAGCATTGTAGTCAAATGAGTTCATATGAAGAAGCTTTATACTTTTTAAGAAATTGTCCAAATACCAAAATGGATGGTGATGGCGATGGGATCCCATGTGAAAGCCAATTTGGACATCGGTAAATAAAAAAAAGCGCCAAAAGGCGCTTTTTTTTATTGAAAGTGAAATTTATGCTTCACAGAATTTCATAAAGGCTTTAAGACCTGGTCCTTGATATTTTTGGCGGTGTACCAGCATAAATAAAGGACGGGTGAGTGACCAGAATGGAGTATTCAGAATGACCAGTTGACCTTTTTCCTGCAAAGGTTCAATCGCCAGCTTGGAAATACAGGACATCCCTAAACCACCTGCCACAATCTTCAGAATCGCTTCATTATGACCTAGAGTCAGACGAATATTGGCATCAGGTACATCTTTTAAAATGGCATTATCAAAGACTTCACGAGTTCCTGAACCTTCTTCACGTAAAATCCATTCAACCGATTTAAAATCTTCAGCAGTGAGCGGACGGTTTAGCTGAGCTAGAGGATGATCCGGCGCACAGCATACTGCCAGTTCATCATCGCGCCAATGAATACATTGCAGTTGTGGTAAATGGCAAGAACCTTCAATCAGGGCCAAATCTAGCTGGAACTGATTTACGGCTTCGATCATTTGACGGGTATTGCCGACCTGCAGTTGCAAGTGAGCCTGTGGCTGGATTTTCAGGAAATCCGCCATCAGATCTGGCATCAGATAGTCGGAAATGGTCAGCGTCGCACCGAGACGAAGGTCAATGCTTTGCAGTTCACCTTTGGCTGCCTGCTCGAAAGCTTCACAGCGGCCAAGGATTTCAAGAGCTTGCGGGAGAAGAAAACGACCTAAGTCATTGAGCTGTAAACGCTTACCAAGACGGTCGAATAAAGGCGCGCCAAGACCATCTTCTAAATCTGCTAAAGCCATACTCGCCGCACTTTGGGTGAGTTTGACTGCATCACTGGCTTTGGTGACGGTGCCTTCTTGAGCAACTGCTACAAAAACAGCCAACTGGCGTAAAGTCATGCGCATGAATAGAGCCTTAACATTTAAAAAATATTAATAAATTATGCTGTCATGCTACCATGAGCATAGTCTTTGATGCCACGTTTGAATCATGTCTATTGAAAAATTTAGCTTAGAAAAGGTTTTATCTGTACACCGTTGGACCAATACGCTGTTTAGTTTCACCATGACCAGACCTGCGCATTTCAAGTTTACGGCAGGACAGTTTGCGCGTATTGGCTTGAAAGTGGGGGATGAACTGGTCGTTCGGGCATATTCAGTCGTGTCATCGCCTTTTGATGAAACGCTGGAATTTTTTTCGATTGTGGTTCCGGAAGGGAAATTTACTTCGAATTTACAACATCTTAAAGTAGGCGATGAACTCTACTTAGAGAAAATTCCCTATGGTTATCTGACTTTGGCACGTTATCAATTGCCATTGCCACAAGATTTATGGCTGCTTGGCACAGGTACAGGTCTGGCACCATTTTTATCCATGCTGCAAGACTTTGAAATCTGGAATAAATATAAACATATTAACCTGGTTTATAGCGTCCGTACGCAAGACGAACTGGCTTATGTCGACCGTATTCAGGAAATTGCCGAGACCTTTGGCGAAGATCATACTGGCTTTAAATTTATTCCAATCATTACTCGTGATCCTGAAGCAGCACTTCACCATCGTTTACCGATCCTGATTGAAAATGGGAAACTTGAACGGGCAGCAGGACTTCAGCTTAATCCTGAAACCAGTCACGTGATGCTCTGTGGTAATCCGGAAATGGTTGAAGATACCAAAGAAGCGCTAAAAGCACGTGGCCTGACTATGAACCGTCGTGGTGAAGGAAATATTGCGGTAGAGAATTATTGGTAATTTCTTTAGAGTTTCTCCCTTTCTAAAAGGGAGGTTAGGAGGGATTAAAGTTAGATTATTTGTCAGTTCTTGAATCCTCCCCAACCCCTCCTTTGCAAAGGAGGGGCTTTTACCTCTCCCTTGCGCAGCAGTGCTGCTCATCGCTTAAAAGGAAAGGGAGTTACATCCTTCTTTAAATTAGAAATGGATTAAAACTGAAAATATTTTAAAGTTAAAAAGAATCCCCCTAAATCTCCCTTTGTTAAAGGGGGACTTTTATTTTTTTAGGTACAAAAAAACCTCCGTCATGGAGGTTTTTTTCATACTGTCATATTAGTGAACAAACATATCCATAAAGTCACGGATTTCCTGAATGGCAGTATCTGTATCGGTCGTTAACCAGGTCGGCTCAAAGAAACCGGCATAATGCTCGATCCGATCCGCATGCACAACTAGACGTACCGGGCAATCTTCTTCCAGTAGGCGCCATGGAATAATCGGAACGTCATTATCTAGCCAGGCCGCAACATTCCGTACATCAATGACCATGGCATTAATGCAGTCCGGAAAAGGCATTACCGACATTTCTTCAGTACGGCGGCGGAAATATTCCAGATCTTGCCAGCGTAGCATAAAGCTCGGTTTGCTAAATTCAATGATTCCAATCAGATGCTGATCACGAGTGTAGTGCAAAGCACATTGATGTGTGACGTCAGTGTCAAGATCAAGCGATACACTCTGTTGACGGTACGCCATAAAACTCGGGTGCATGAAAAATAAGGTGGATAATTATAACGTATTTTGCGCAAAGTAGCAGGTATATTGAAAAACGGTATTTTTACAGCATGTTTTAGCCCACTTAAAATGTGCTTAAAATTTAATAAAATCATAGTGGTATATTGTTTATTTTATAGATAATTCAATTCCTGATAAATCAGCTAAAAACTGCCAGTATCAATTGTCTCGGAAGAGAGTTTCTAACCATAAGACCATAGTATGTTCAGGCTAGAAAATGCCTTTTTTTGAAACTAATACCAAGTTCATCAGACTCATACATATAACTTACATCCATTCACTATCTCACCATCTTTTGTCACAGAAGCTGTGATAACTGCTTGTTATGATAAAAATCTACTTATGAATAAGAAAGAGTGAGAATGGTCATGGTTGATGATTTTAATAAAAAACCACCTTTGCATGATCAGGCAGCAATTACGCAGAAGAAGCGCATTCCTGTCTATATCCTGATTTTGGTCGGTATCTTTTTACTGGCAGTCCTGTTCTATATGTTTGCAGATGTGAAGCCAGATGCGCCTGCGACCCAGCCTAATACACCAGTACCAGCGACTGAAGCCCCTGCCAATAATGGTAGTCCGGCGGCTACTCCAGGCGGTGAAAGCAATGAAGCAATGGCTACTGCAGATGATGCGATGACAGAAGCAACAGCCACTGTAGGCGAAATGTCACAAGATACAGCAGAAGCCACTGCAACTGATGCTCAACAGGCCACCCAATAATTGAGATTGTTAAAAAAAGCTCTGGTTCATGACTAGGGCTTTTTTGCAATAGGTGGTGATGTTTTTCAAAGCTCTGTATCTCCAGGCAAGCTAAGCACAGGAAGTCCAAACTTTATAAACAATCGGAAAGAGCTGAAGATTTCAAAAATAAGCTCGTGAATTCAGATAAATAGCGTAATAACAAAGAGGGCAGAAAACATGAATGATTATATGAGAGGCCCACGTGGTGGCTATGATGCCATGTACTACTGGGATCAGTTTCATCCAATTCTTAGTGCAATTGCCATATTAGTCCTAGGTTGGATTATTGCATTACTCGTCTCGGCAGGTGTTAAAAAAATCTTGCAAAAACTAGGGACCAATACACACTTAAATGCAGCGACAGGACATCGCTCTAATGTCGAGAGTATTATCGCTCGTGTTGTGTTCTGGATTATTCTGATTATTGCGGTTATCGGTGCACTTAACGTACTGAATCTGACAGCAGTGAGCGGACCGTTCAGTAATATGATCCAGCAGTTCCTGCTCTTTATTCCACAATTGCTGGCGGCTGTTGCTGTGGCCTTTGTCGGGTGGATTGTGGCGAATCTGGTCAAAGTCGGCTTGCAAAAAATGCTTGATCGCACCCAGCTGGATGAAAAGCTGAGTGCTGAAGTCGGTGTCAGCCCGATTAGCCAAAATATCAGTGAAATTGTTTACTGGCTGATTTTACTGCTGTTCTTGCCAATTGTCTTGTCGATTCTAGGTCTACACGGTTTACTACTACCTGTGCAGAACATGCTAACTGATGTCGTAAGTTATCTGCCTAATATCTTCATTGCTGCAGTTATTGTATTTGTCGGATACATTCTGGCAAAAATCGTTCGCGGTATAGTTGAAGGTTTGCTCAACAGCTTGAATATTCAACATCAAGCTGAGAAAGTCGGCATTTTCAAAAACTCAAATGTCGCTCAACTGATTGGTTCATTCATCTTCGCAGTCGTAATTATTACGTCATTAATCATTGCATTTGAAGCACTGGGTATTGAAGCCATTTCTCAGCCAGCAACTGCAATGCTATATGAGATCATGAATGCCATTCCAAATATCATTGCAGCTGCACTGATCCTGATTCTGGCTTATGTGGTGTCTAGACTGGTAGCACGTCTGGTGACTGAAGTCGTTGCCGGAACAGGTGTAGATGAGGTTCCAGCTAAACTGGATCTACAACGCTTCCTGGGCAAAACCAAACTATCAAGTCTGGTGGGTTACCTGATTGTACTGTTCACCATGCTATTTGCAGTTTCTGAAGCTGCGGACCGTTTAGGCTTTGAACAGGTGAGTGGCCTGATCGCGATGTTCATCTACTTCGGTGCAAACATCCTGCTAGGTGCTGTAATCCTGGTGATCGGCTTCTGGCTGGCCAATGTAGTTGCCAATATTGTGCAACGTGGTGAATACAACAGTTCACGCTGGTTAGCGAACTTGGTTCGTGTACTGATCATGGGTCTGGTCATTGCGATGGGTCTACGTGCCATGGGCATTGCTGACTCGATTGTGAATCTGGCCTTCGGTTTAACTCTGGGTGCTGTTGCAGTGGCTTTTGCCTTGGCCTTTGGTCTCGGTGGCCGTCAACCAGCAGAACGTGTACTGACTGATTTGATCGATAAAGCTAAACGAGAAGCTAAAGAACCAAATCCTTTGAAAAATGAAACTAATATCATGACTTCAGGTTTAGGTGCTGATGTCAGTGGTACTACAGGTGCAGGCAGTTCAACTACAGGAGAAAATATTGTGCCGAATCAAGATCAATCACAAGATGACAATGCGCCAATGCGTACCAATTTATCCAATAGTACGCCAGCGACCTTGACCACTGCACCACAGGATGATGAAGCTTCAGGTGTAGACCAGGTAACACCAGATGTCGATCAGGCTGTACCGGATTCTCTTCAAGTTGATCCAACTCATCCGCCAGCGAATAATCCATTTGGTTCTACAGGTGAAGAAGAACCGGATGTCGATAGTCATCCAAAAAAAGATGACCCGAATTAACCTGTTCTATTTAAACAAAATCGGCCACGCTTGAGTGGTCGATTTTTTTAATTATGAGGAAATCTGAATGAATGCCAAGAAACCGAATAATCTGTTAGCACCCTTAGTGATAGCAGGCATTACCATTGGCTTTTTTACAGCTGCTTATCGATTTGTCTTTGTGAAAAGCAAACAGGATGAGCAGGCCAAAAAAGAGCTGGATAAGAAAATACCTGATCCAGACGAATTTAATTAAGTCGAAATACTGCCTAGTCACTATACATAGAATTTCTTTTTTAAAAAATATAGAATATTCAAGTGAATACTAAAATGATTTTGGTATTTTTCTTGCATTAAAAATATAAAGAAAAAGGAGATCAATAAGATGTGGAAAACATTTCAGCATAAATTCATGGCACCTATGGCAGATCAAGTACCCTTACATCTGCAGGAAGCGGCTCAGAAAATGCAACTGACGATTGACCGTTTAGAAAATACGGCCAATCTCAACCTGTTTAAAACGGATTATCTGGAATAAGCGAAGTATTTTCTCTTCCCAGATCATCTCTGTATTAAACATATTCCGATGCGGCATGTGCTGATGACCATGCCCATTGGAAGTTAAAACCTCCCAAATGACCAGTCACATCCAGTATCTCGCCCACAAAATACAAGCCTTTCTGCTTTTTGCTTTCCATGGTTTTAGATGAAACTTCGGTTGTATCTACGCCGCCCAAAGTCACTTCAGCTGTCCGGTAACCTTCAGTTCCAGAAGGCTTCAGTTCAAAGCCACTTAAACGTTTGGCAATCTGTTCCAGCTTGTCATCACTAATATTGCCGATGAATGTTTCAGCCACTTCAGGCCAGATCAGATTCTGTAATTCTAGTACTACGCTCTTCGGTAAATATTCGGTCAATAGTGTACGTAGCAGAACTTTAGGCTGACTCTGTTTTTTAGATTTAAAGAAATCAAACAGGTCGACACTTGGTAGAAAATCAACCTTAAAGCTTTGGCCAACATCCCAGTAATTTGACAGTTGTAGGGAGCTAGGGCCGCTCAGACCACGATGGGTAAACAGTAAAGCTTCAGTAAAACTGTTTAAATCATTGGACAGCGTGGCTTCAACTGCATTACCGCTCAGACGGGTGGTGACTTCCTTGAAACTATCCGAGAAAGTAAACGGCACCAGACCGGCACGGGTTGGATAGACATGATGTCCAAACTGTTTGGCAATCTCATAGCCGATGCCTGAACCGCCTAAGGTTGGAATTGACAGGCCACCTGAAGCAACCACAACAGATTCCACTTCAAAATATCCTAAAGAAGTGGCTACCTGAAATCCTTGATCGTCCACAGTATTGACAGCTTTCACTTCGCAGTTGGTTTTGATCTCGACCAGACCAGTTTTGTCACATTCGGACAGCAGCATCGCCAGAATTTCTTTGGCACCATTTAAGGTGAATAGCTGTCCGTGTTTACGTTCTTCATACTCGATGCCATATTCACAGACCATGCCAATAAAATCCCAATTGGTATAGCGGGTCAGTGCTGAAATCACGAAATACGGATTGTGCGAGATGAAATTTTCAGGTTCGACATAGAGGTTGGTGAAATTACATTTGCCACCACCGGACATCAGGATTTTCTTACCCACCTTATTGGCTTTTTCAACGACTACGACTTTACGACCACGTTGTGCTGCCATATAGGCCGTCATTAAACCTGATGCACCTGCACCTATGACCAAAACATCGTATTGCTGAACAGACATGACACACTCAAGGGAGAAGAAAGGGGAGCATTATAGACAATTTTATTTCAGCTTTGTCTATTCCTGAAAGGGGCTACCCGAATTACAGCGTGTTAGCGAATATTTATCATAAATAATTTGAAGCAGCTGGCGGATTCATGCATAGTTTTGTCATGCCTAAAAAATAATCACAATGAAAGGAATAATTTATGACGGATACGGCAGCATACAAACAATATAATCTGATCAGCTATATTCTTCATCTACTGGGTTTTTTCCTGGGAATAACCCCATTAATCGCCATTATCATGAATTATATTAAACGTGATGAAATGCGAGGCACCTGGCTAGAAAGTCATGTGGATTGGCAGATTAAAACCTTCTGGTTCAGCTTACTGGGCTATATTCTGGGTGGTCTGCTCACCGTAATTCTAATCGGTTTTGTGATTATTTTTCTTGTCTTTGTCTGGCACGTCTATCGGCTGGTCAAAGGGCTAATTGCACTCAATGAAAATAATCCGATAGGCATTTAAGTTTCGATCAGAACTTTAAGCGATTTAAATATTTCGACCTTGTAGTCCACCAGTATGCAGGATCAGCAGTTTTGTTTCTGGTGGAAAGCAGCCTTTTTCAATCAGATTTGAAATTCCCAACAGCATTTTTCCAGTATAAATTTGCTCTAAGGGAATATCATATTCAGCTTCAAAGTGCTGTATAAACTGGATCAGTTCAGGAGTGGTTTTGGCATAACCACTGCAACAATAATCATCGAGAATGGACCAGTTTCTTTTCTTGGTCAGCTTAGCCACCTCCTCATTCAGGAAGTTGCCTTTTAAGGCAGAAAATCCTAATACCTGTTGATGAGGCTGGCTGGCTTCAATCAAACCTGTAATCGTGCCACCAGTGCCTACAGCACAGCAGATCACGTCAAATTGTGCATCGCCGTCCTTTAGAATCTCCTGACATCCCCGAATCGCTAATGTATTAGTACCGCCT
Organism: Acinetobacter sp. YH12241; assembly: GCF_013417535.1. Classification (NCBI taxonomy): domain Bacteria; kingdom Pseudomonadati; phylum Pseudomonadota; class Gammaproteobacteria; order Moraxellales; family Moraxellaceae; genus Acinetobacter; species Acinetobacter sp. YH12241. The sequence continues at coordinate 8,858 of NZ_VPDQ01000004.1, forward strand.
TCAGGAATGATGTAATGTGCAGGAAAATTTTGTGCTAACGCTGTTAGATAATTAGCGTCCTGTTTACGTCGATATTCTTCACGACTCACAAAATGCAGTTGCATGCCGTATTGTTGTGCCAACGCTAAAGTGGGGTTTAAAGGCTGATGAGCCAGTTCTTCACCCCGAATAATGCCGACACTCTCAAAGCCAAACTGCTGTGCTGCAAATGCCGTTGCGGCAATATGATTGGAATAAGCGCCCCCAAAAGTCAGCAGCTTTTTAAAGCCAAGTTGCTGTGCTTCCAGAAAATTGTATTTCAGTTTAAAAAACTTGTTGCCTGATATTTGTGGATGCACCAGATCCAGACGGCGTATGGTTACAAACCTGTTTTTCAGCCAGATGCGCTGGTCTGGAATATGCTGGGCGATTTTTTCAAACATGGTATTTTCATAAGCTAAGAATGAGCAAATTATAGCGAAATAGAATCAGCAGGATGGCAGAATCATGAGCTCCTTAAACTAAGAATAAAATTTCGTAGATTGTCACAATTCATATGCTGAAAATTTAAACAAATTTGCTAATCTGAATCTTATAGGGAACTTAGAGGAGGATAGAATAATGAAAATACTATCCTGTACGATTTTAAGTGTATTGTTCTTAGTAGGCTTATCTGGCTGTGATGATCCGCTGAATAAACCTAAAACTGATACACGAAGCATGATCATTGGCGGAGTTCCGGTGTATGACCATGATTATAAGATGCTTGATTCATCCCTCACCGCTCAAGACCAATTGAAGAAATAGCCGGATTTCGCACAAATATTGCATCATTTGTGTAGAAATATTAAAGCAAAATAAATTATTTTTACTTAAAATAAGCCATTCATTTTAAGTTTGGATGGTCACGTGGAATCATTTTGGATTTTAGGTTCAATTGCCTTTGCCCTCATGTTAGGTGCAATGAGCCCAGGACCGACTTCTATTTATGTAGCGAAAAATTCAATTGCGATCTCACGTAAGCATGGCCTATTTACAGCTTTAGGTACCGGAACAGGGGCGGCGATTTTTGGTCTGCTTGCAGTTTTAGGTTTGCAGGCATTTTTGCTGGCTGTGCCATCTGCCTATCTGGCGCTTAAAATTTGTGGTGGTTTATATCTGCTCTGGTTGGCTTTTAAAATTATCAAGCATGCCAAAGAACCAATCGATGCAGGCGATGACAGTCAAACTCAGATGTCCTTACGTCGTGCTTATATGACAGGTTTGATTACTCAATTATCTAACCCAAAAATTGCCATTGTATTGGCCAGTATTTTTACTGCGCTTTTGCCAAAAGAAATTCCAACTTACTTTTATTTTGTATTACCGGTTTTATGTTTCTTTATTGATGCAGGCTGGTGCTCGCTGGTGGCCGTTGCACTTTCTGCTGAAAAGCCACGTCGAGTATATTTGAAGTTTAAAGCCGGTTTTGACCGTGCAGCAGGGGCGGTCATGACCGTGCTGGGATTAAAGCTGATCTTTGGGATGAAGTAATTTTCCAATTATCGCAGACCATAAAAAAAGCCCCAATGATTCGGGGCTTTTTTAATTTGGTTCTTAAAAAATATTTTCTTCCGAATTTGCCGAGATCCGGTGAATAGATAAATCCGCACCGGTAAATTCTTCTTCCTGACTCAGACGAATACCGATCAACACTTTCAGCAGACCATAAACCAGGAATCCACCTGCCAGAGCCACTACAATCGCCAGTACGGTACCGAATAATTGTGAAATGATAGAAACACCGCCCATACCTCCTAGCCATTGCTGACCGAATACACCGACAGCAATTCCACCGAAAGCACCACATACGCCATGCAAAGGCCAGACCCCTAATACATCATCAACTTTAAGTTTATTTTGGGTATAGGTAAAGAGTTTCACAAAAATTACGCCTGCGCTGATTCCGATAAATAATGCACCCAGTGGATGTACCACATCAGAACCTGCACAGATGGCAACTAGTCCGGCTAATGGACCATTATGCAAGAAGCCCGGGTCATCTTTACCGGCTACTTTTGCCGCAATAGTTCCACCGACCATTGCCATTAAAGAGTTAATTGCAACCAGTCCGGAAATGGCGTCCAGGCGCTGTGCACTCATCACATTAAAGCCAAACCAGCCGACAATCAGAATCCATGAGCCTAAAGCAAGGAAAGGGATAGATGAAGGGGGATGTGCAGTAATCCGGCCATCATTTTTATAGCGTCCATTACGTGCACCAAGTAAAACGACCGCGGCCAGAGCAATCCAGCCTCCCATGCCATGCACGACCACAGAGCCGGCGAAATCGTGGAAGCTGGCACCAAAGGTATCTGCCAACCAGTCCTGAAAACCAAAGTTGCCATTCCAGATCATCCCTTCAAAAAATGGATAAATCAGAGCCACCAGAAATAAAGTCGCTAAAGCCTGCGAACGCATTTTGGCCCGTTCAGCAATGCCTCCCGAGATAATCGCAGGAATAGCTGCGGCAAAGGTTAGCAGGAAGAAACAGCGCATCAGGTTATAACCATGATCGGCTGCTAGAGTAGAAGCATCGTGGAAAAAATGCTGACCATAGGCAATATAGTAGCCCACCAGAAAGTAAGCGATGGCGGAGAGGGAAAAGTCAGTGAGAATTTTACTTAAGGCATTGACCTGATTCTTATGGCGAACTGTCCCTAGTTCTAAAAACGCAAATCCTGCATGCATAGCGAGCACTAGAACTGCACCGAGAAGGAGAAATAATAAGTCTATATTTTGCATTGTGCGTTCCAATTTAGTGCATAGAATCACAAAAGAAATCCAGTATATAGAGGCAAACTGATTCGAAAAGAGTTACTAACAAGGGAAATTTTGATAATGAATTTCTTGAAACTGACAAGACTCGATATAAAGCACAATAGAATTTTATGCACCAAACTAAGACATCATAAGAAAAGATAAAATTTAAATTTATATTTTGTTTTTTAGATATTTAGCTTTATCACGGGAAAATGGCATGTTAAAAATGTGTGTTAAAGGTGCACATGAAAAGTAAAAGGATTTTTAAGAAAAAATTTAAAAAAAATAAGTGAAAGATGATTTTGAATTGCAAAAGTAGATCATGGTTTTAAATTTTAGAAGTCATATAGGCTATTGATTAGCTATATTTCCAATAAATAAAACCCTAACAAATTAGGGTTTCATCCGGAGCTAAAATCTGAAGTATTCAATTAATCTTTAAAATGTACGGGAATCCATTGATAGCTCTTTCCATCTTTTGAGTAAATATGACCGATCCCTGGGAATGGTAAATGTGGTGCTGCAATGGTCTGGCCTTGCTTGGCATATTCAGCAAAATGCTTTAAACGGGTTTGCACCGCAGTTTTAGGATCAACATCGAATTCTATGGCTGTTTCAGGTTTGTCGAATTGCAAGGTATGTGAATGGACGATGTCACCGACAAATACGACTTCTTGACCATCTGCTTTGAGTTTAAAGCTGTAATGCCCTGGGGTATGACCAAAGGATGGCTTAAACTCGATCCCACCAAAGGCTAAAGATTTATCAGAAAAGACTTTCACTTTTTTAGCTTTTTCATAGGGTGCAAGGGCTGCTTTAATTTTCTCTACGGTGCCTAAGAAACCCTCCTGCTGGTCTTTCGGTAGTTTTTTAACGGTATTTGGACTTAGCCAGTAGTCATATTCGGTTTTAGAAATATGTAAGGTGGCATTTGGATAATTTGCTGCGCCGTTATTTGAAATGCCACAAACATGATCAGGGTGGAGATGAGTCAGGAAAATACCACTCACTTGAGCAGGCTGATAACCTGATGCCTTGAGGTTGTTATAAATTGACCCTAAGTGTGCACCAAAGCAGCTTGCAGCACCGCTATCCACCATGAGCAGTTGATTGCCTGTATTAATCAGGAAAGCATTGACTGAAGTCTGTATGCCTTTGGCTTGATCGGCATGATATTTCTTCAAAATCTCAGTTTTTTCTGCATCATTTAGGCCTTTAAACATCGATGGATTTAAGTAGTTTGTGCCATCCAGCAGGGCAGTAATCTGAGTATTACCAATTTGGTGATGATAGTAGCCGGCGACTTGTTTTTGTAAAGCAATTGTTGCAGGTTCAGCAGCCTGACTCACACTTACACCCAAAACAGAAAATGAAAGTAGAGAGGTGAGGAGGGAGGTCTTTAAAATATTCATGGCAATTCTTATGGTTGTGAAGTTTATGCTATGTATTAGCATGTAAAGCATGAAAATAGAATATAAAAATATTTACCTTTTTTAAAAGAGAGAAGAGGAATTGAATATCTGTACTAGGCATTCAGTTTGAATCTGTATATTGATTTTTTAAGAAAATAAAAGTTTTTTTCTAAAAATATTTTTATAAATAAATTACTTAGATAAATTTCACTTTTATAAAAAAGCCCGTTAACATGGGGCATTGCAAACAGCCTTGGGTATCACTATGAGTTTTTGGAAAAAGAAAAATAATGCAGCATTTGTATTTTTCATTATTACCTTATATTCATTGCTGGGCTTCGGCATTGGCTATGTCATCTGGGAATTTTTCCTTGATAAATAAGTGCTATCTGATTTATAGATCGACCTAAAAAAGCCTCTAAAGATAGAGGCTTTTTTAATAAGCAATTATTTACTGCATTCAGGCTGAGAACGGTCAATAATTTGAGTGCCTTCTACGCGATAGCCAATTTGGCCTACAAGAAATGCTTGATTTAGTTGAGTGATGACTACATCAGAAAGTGCTACTGCACAACGATCTTTTTCAATTGCACGATCTACTGCTGTTTTGAAATTAGGAATACCTAAAGGGAATAAAATTACTGGAACTTTATCTTCGCCTTTAACGCGTTCGCCTTTAACGAACTGAGTTGAGTTTAGGTTGAAGTTTTTCGTTGAAGCTACAGTCATATCAGCCATACGAACTGAACATCCTGTGAATACAATTGTTGATGCTGCTAAAGCTGAAACTAGTAATTTTTTCATGTTTACCCCGAATAATTCTAAAAATAAAAAAGCGTTTAAATTCTATAGATATATTTTTTAAAAACAAGAAAATATATTGTATAAATGGTAAAAAAATTAAAGATGAAGAACTTTTATTGGCTGAGTATTATTTTATTAGACTAAGTAAAAAGCCCCTACATCAGTAGAGGCTTTTCTTCTATCTAAGACCTAAATCTTAAGAAACTTTATCACCCGGTTTAGCACCAGATTCAGGTGAAATCACCCAAACGCCTTCGCCATTACCAGCCGCAAGTACCATACCGTTTGAAATACCAAAACGCATTTTACGTGGAGCAAGGTTCGCAACCATCACCACCAGTTTACCTTTCAGGTCTTCCGGTTTATAAAACTCACGGATACCGCTGAAGACATTACGTGGTTCAGCTTCACCGACATTTAACGTGAGTTGTAAAAGCTTGTCAGAACCTTCAACCGTTGCAGCATCCAGAACTTCCGCTACACGCAGGTCAACTTTGATGAAGTCATCAATGGTGATGATTTCAGCTTCACCGACTTTAGGCTCAGCTTTCTTCTCTTTGGCTTTCTCTTTTTTCTTCTCAGCTTTTGCTGGTTCAGCAGCAGGTGCAGCTAAAGAATCTTTAGATGCATCGACCATCGCAGCCACAGCTTTCGGATCAACACGTTGCATCAATGGCTGGAACAATGCAATTTCATGACCTGTTAAGATTTCTGTACGTGAAGCAAAGTCGAAAGAAGCTAGTTTTAGGAAGGCCTGAACCTGAGCAGCCAATGTTGGTAACACTGGAGCTAAATACACAGCCAATTGACGGAATAGGTTAATACCGACAGAACACACATCGTGAACCTGTTGTTCTTCGCCTTCAATTTTCGCTAAAGCCCAAGGTTTTTTCTCATCAATGTATTGGTTGGCTTTATCTGCAAGTGCCATGATTTCACGGATCGCTGCCGAGAATTCACGGGTTTCATAAGCTTTGGCAATTGAATCGCCAGCATCAATAAAGCTTTGAACCAGTTCAGGCTCGGCACAAGTTGCACTTAGCTTGTTGTCAAACTTGGTATTGATGAATTTTGCACAACGGCTGGCGATATTCACTACTTTACCCACTAGGTCCGAATTCACTTTCTGAACGAAGTCATCCAGATTCAGGTCAGAATCTTCAACCTTGTCAGAAAGTTTAGAAGCAAAGTAATAACGCAGGTATTCAGGGTTCAAATGCTGTAAATAAGTTTCAGCTTTAATGAAGGTACCGCGAGATTTAGACATCTTCTGACCATTTACAGTCAGGAAGCCATTCACGAATAAACCGGTTGGTGTACGGTAGTCTGCACCTTCCAGCATTGCAGGCCAGAACAGGGCATGGAAGTAAACGATGTCTTTACCAATGAAGTGATAGACTTCATTTTTAGAATCTTTTTTCCAGAAATCATCGAAGCTTAAATCAGGACGTTTAGTTTTGATGTAATTCTCGAAGCTCGACATATAGCCGATTGGCGCATCCACCCACACATAGAAATATTTGTTTGGCGCATCAGGAATTTCAAAGCCGAAATACGGTGCATCACGTGAGATGTCCCAGTCGTTCAAGCCATTGTCAAACCATTCATCTAATTTGTTGGCGATAGATACGGGTAGACGGCCTTCGTCACGGGTCCATTTTTGCAGGTATTCACCAAAATTTGGCAGTTTAAAGAAGTAATGGTCCGAAGATTTCTCAACAGGAGTCGCGCCGCTTAAAGTCGATTTTGGATTTAATAATTCAGTCGCGTTGTAAGTTGTACCGCAAACTTCACATGAATCGCCGTATTGATCTTCCGCCTTACATTTTGGGCATGTACCCTTAATGAAACGGTCTGACAGGAACATGCCTTTTTCAGGGTCAAATAACTGGGTTACAGGGCGAACTGCAATATTACCGGCTTCACGGTTTTTGATATAGATTTCTGAAGCACGGGCGCGGTTAGTATCACTGTGGGTAGAGTCATAATGATCGAAATGCACACCGAAACCGTCAAAGTCACGAATATGTTCTTTTTGCACATTGGCAATCTGTGCTTCAGGTGAAATGCCATTTGCCTCAGCACGCAGCATGATCGCTGTACCATGAGCATCATCCGCACAGACATACGTCACGTCATGACCCATCGCGCGCATCGCACGTACCCATATATCAGCCTGGATATAGCCGAGTAAGTGACCCATATGAATCGGGCCATTGGCGTAAGGAAGGGCATTGGTGACTAGGATTTTACGCACGGATTCACTCTCTCATTCGTATTCATTATGCAATGGGCCATAATTTTACATGATGCAGAAGGGATTACAAAGAAATGCTTTTACAGAAGCACAAGGAATAAATCAGGCCGAATATTCAGAATACAAAAACAGGCTATAGACAGGTAATTGACCCTTAAAAATTCGATTGAGATAAGTTGATGCTACTTCCTGCAAGCAATAGCAACAACATGTACAGGCTTTGTTGCAGTTTGCTTAATTCACCCACGTCATTGCATGCTTTGTGCTAAAAATTTGGCTGATCATTTTTATTATGACGCCTTAGGAGGGTACTCATGACTCAGAATAACCAGACAAGTACTTCAAAACAGAATCAAGATAAAGAACAACATGCACGAGAACTGCATGACAAGATTGAACAAGAGCAGAAGCAGAACAAGATTGATAAACAGCATAAGCAGAAGCATGAAGAAGTCCTAGAAGCCCAAAAAAATGGTGCTGATGAAAATTCTGATAAACAGCAAGACTCTAAAGCATCAGATAATCAGCAATCAGAGCAAAAAGATGCGTCTAAAAATGACCAATCTAATCATGGTGATGAATCAGATAAAAAAGCTGAAAGTACCAAAATGGATGACTTAAAAGCGAAAGCCATCGCAATTGGTGAAGAGCTGTTGCAAAAAGGCGAAAAGATTCTGAATGAGTTAAAAAATGGCAAATCAGACAGCCAGAAAAACGGCGAGCAAGGTTCAGATGATTCGAAAAAGGCACAGGATCAAAGTTCTGGAGATAAATCAGCAAATCAGGCTGACCAGGATCGCATGGCAAATTTAAAAGATGAAGCGCTACACAAGTTTGAAGATACTAAGGTCAAAATTAGTGAGTTGGTGAATGAAGCTGCTACGAAACTGAATGAGTTGAAACAGATGGCGGCTGAAACCATGACTAAAATGAAAGGCGATGACCAGCCTCAGTCAGGTGATTCTAAAAAGCAGGATCAGGATTCTTCTTCTAAGGATGCTACGGATAAGGATCAAAATTCAGATCAGACCAATAATAAAGATGATGCTAAAAAGGATCAGGATAAGGCTGATCAATCTGGGCAAAACAAGACCGATCAAGATAAAAATCATAAATAATCATTTCATGTTGAAAGCCACTTCATTTAATTTTTGAATGAAGTGGCTTTTTAATGGATACTATCTAGTTAATTTTATTTAAAATTTTAAAATATCAATAATATAAAACAATAAATAAGATGTAATGCTGACTTTATAAATTTTCTTCCCTGTAACTCTTTAAAACCAAGTAAAATAGTTGGAAATTATATTTGTCTTTCAGGCTTCTGAATACAGATTGCTTAACCTGAGACTAAAACCTCGTTAAACTAAGCTATTCAGATGTCTATCTATATTTTTGGAGTAACCTATGTCCTGGCTTTCTTCGCTTAAATCGGTTTTTTCGCCTTCCAAGGAGGTGAACGAAGAAGCTGTGCAGAACGTACTGCAAAACTATATCTTGCCAAATTCTAGCAATGCGCTGAAAGACCGGATTACTCAGGTCAATGTGCAAGGTGAGATACTACAGATCACCATTAATACCTATCCGGAAGAAAAAGAGCAGTTACAGCAGATTCATGATGAACTGGCGGATGCGCTAGAGAAATGCGGTATTAAAGAACTGAACCTGCATGTGATTCAGCAAAAGACGGGTCATAAAAAAGAAGGCGGTTGTGGACATCATCATGCAGAAGGCGAGAGCTGTTCCAGCCAGCCGCAAACTGCTGCTCCAAAATCGAATCTGCCACCTGTGGTTGATGCTTCAGGTCATGCAGCTCAAGCAGAAGCTGACCCAAATAATCCGCCGATCCAGAAAGCTGCTCCACAGCAACGTGATGTGCCGAAGCATCCACGCATTCAGAATGTCATTCTGGTCTCTTCAGGTAAGGGCGGTGTAGGTAAATCAACCACAACTGTGAATCTGGCTTTGGCTTTGCAAAAATTAGGTTTGAAAGTGGGTGTACTGGATGCGGATATTTATGGTCCAAGTATTCCGACGATGCTCGGCAATGCCGGCAAAACCCCGATGATCGAAGCCGAGCAGTTTGTCCCACTCGATGCCTATGGTATGGCAGTGCTGTCGATTGGCCACCTAACGGGTGATAATAATACGCCAGTTGCTTGGCGCGGTCCGAAAGCAACAGGTGCCTTGATGCAGCTATTCAATCAAACTTTATGGCCAGATCTGGATGTATTGATGATTGATATGCCACCAGGTACAGGTGATATCCAGTTAACGCTCGCTCAGCGTATTCCGGTAACGGGTGCAGTGATTGTGACCACACCGCAAAATGTGGCATTGCTGGATGCAACTAAAGGTATTGAACTGTTTAACCGTGTGCAGATTCCAGTGATGGGTGTAGTCGAAAATATGTCGACCCATATCTGCTCGAACTGCGGTCATGAAGAACAGATCTTTGGTACAGGCGGCGGTGATAAACTGTCAGAGCAATACAATATTCCATTGCTCGGCCGCTTGCCTTTGAATGCAGTGATTCGTGAAAATGCCGATGCCGGTAAGCCTTCAGTGATTGCTGGAGATGATGCTGCTGAAAGTTATATGGCCATTGCTCAGAAAATTGCAGCAAAATTGCCAAAAGCAGAAAAAGATAAAACTCGTATTTTCTAAGATTCTATAATAAAAAAAGAGAGCTTAAGCTCTCTTTTTTTTATGAGGTTTTAGTCGTAGCTGTATTTTCTTTTCTTGCCTGAATGATATTAAAGCCAATTGCAATAATCACCATGATGGTGCCGATAATATCGGTCATGGTCTCAGGCACAATCATCATGAGAGCGCCAACCCCTAGGAAGATGCGCCAGAACCAATTCATCGCGGTTTTAAAGTAGCCTTCTACTGCAGCGCCAAGTGCCAGAATGCCGACAATGGATGTTACGGTAATGCTTAAAATGACATTCCATGCCGGTAAGGCAAATTCTTTGGCATTCACGGCAATATCTGTTGTATCAATCATCAGCATCGCCGGGTTATAGACAAACAGGAAGGGCACAATAAATCCGGCTAGGGATAGGCGCAAGGCCAGGAATCCAGTCCGCATTGGGTCACCACCTGCAATCCCGGCACCAGCAAAGGCGGCTAAGGCAACTGGTGGGGTAATATTGGCAAACAGGCCAAAATAAAACACAAACATATGTGCGACTAGGATTGGAATATCAAAGTTGGCCAAAGCAGGTGCTGCCATCGTCGCGGTAATGATATAGGCAGGAATCGATGGTAGACCCATGCCCAGAATCATCGATGCAATCATGGTGAAGAACAGGGTGAGGAACAGACTGCCAGCACCAATACTCATGATTGAAGAAGTCATGACAGAACCAAAGCTAGTCAAACTCACCACACCAATAATGATACCCACGACCGCACAGGCAGCCATCACTGAAAGTGACTGCTTGGCGCCATCAGCTAAAGCCTCCAGAATTTCCTTAGGTCCCATACGGGTAGATTTTCTGAATGCTGCCACCACAATGGTCAACAAAATTGTATAAACAGCGGCATAACTCACTGGAATCGACTGGAATAAAAAGAATACCAAAGCAACGATTGGAAATAATAAATGTCCTCGTTCTTTCAGGACTTCTTTGACTCGTGGTAGGTCAGCTTTGGGAACGCCTTTCAGATGATCCCGACCAGCTCTGAAATGGACTTGTGCCATCACACCGAGATAATACAGCAGGGCAGGTAATACCGCAGCTAAGGCAATCGTGCCATAACTGACACCCGTGGTTTCTGCCATGATGAAGGCACTGGCACCCATTACTGGCGGCAAGATCTGCCCGCCGACAGAAGCACTGGCTTCCACTGCACCGGCAAAGTTTTTGTGATAGCCAATTTTCTTCATTAAAGGAATGGTAAATGAACCTGTTCCTACGACATTGGCAACCGCCGTCCCGTTGATACTGCCCATAAAACCGCTGGAAATCACCGCGACCTTGGCTGGTCCACCTTGCTTATGTCCCGCAAGTGCCATGGCGAGATCATTAAATAATTTTCCCATTCCTGATTTCGCCAGAAAGGCACCAAACAGGATAAACAGGAAAATAAAGGTGACTGAAGCACCAATGGCTGAAGAATATAAACCTTCAGTCTTCAGATACATTTGTCCGAAAATATCACTGAATGTATAGGGGCGAGTGAGCAAGCGATCCGGCATCCATTCAAAATGACTGACAAATGGATAGCTTAAGAAAATCAGTCCTAAGATCGGCAACATCCAGCCCATTACCCTTCGAGCAGCCTCAACCACCAATACTACTGTCATAATCGAGAAGACAATGTCCAGCGTATTGGGAATGCCTCCCCGAGTGGTCATAATCGCTTGATACTCTTTAAATAAATAAAAGAAAGAAGCAAAAGAGGCGATCACCCAAATCCAGTCCGTCCATGCTACCTTTTGCCGGCTACTGGCCTGACGTGCTGGATACAACAAGAAAATCAGCGCCAGACCAATGGATACATGGGCTGCACGTTGAATCAGTTCGGGTAAGGGATTAAAAGTAATATAAAGATGAAATAACGAATAGGATATTGCCAAGGCAGCAATAAACCAGCGAACCGATTTGTTGATCGGATTGCGAGTGACAGATTCACGGTCAAATTTTTCTAATAATTCTTGTTGCTGTTGATCATCCAGTGCTTCGGTCACATTTCTTGTTTCTTGTGGATTCATAGGCAATCATTTAAACCTCTTTTTTTCCATAGGCTGTCTTTTCTTATAGAAAGTTGTACCGTGCTGTAGTCGGGAAAATCCTGATAAATATTCCAGATCCGATCAGCACTCTCAATTTGTCCCTGCATTCTGCGTGAAATGACCCAGTTGAGTTCTTTCATCTCTCGGTTGATTTGCATATGGATGTTGCCATCATCCTGTCGAGTAATAGTACCTTGATCAGGTGTACCCGCACCAAATGAAATGAACTGAGTATCTGTCAGAATGAAATGGTCCTTGTCTAGAAGATAACGTTCTTTCCACTGTGTTCTTTCTACCGAATGCATCCAGCTGAGCTGAAAGGATTTCTGGTCAATTTTGCACTGAAAATTTTGCTCTTTCACTTCCACAAAAATATACGGAAATGTCATCCAAACACAGCTAATAAAAAAAGCAGCCAAACTAAAAAGTGCAGCAATCGCTGCACCTTGTATCCATTTCATCAGTTCGCTTTATTCTCATCATAGAATTTTTGCGCGCCCGGATGCAGTTGAGCAACCAGACCTTTTTGTGCACCTTCTAAAGTGATTTCTTTAGCAGCCTGATGTGAATTGGCGAGTTGATCCAAGCTGGAGAAGAACGTCTTGGTTAGCTTATATACATCATCGGTAGACAAATCTGAGCGAACCACCAGCGCATTCATGATCGCAGCTGTAGGAATATCTTCAGCATTGCCATAGGTCCCTTTAGGAATGGTCATTGGCAGGAAATACGCCTGATCTTTGGCAATCGCTTTCACTTTATCTGGATTAATACTCACCAGTTGTAGATCAAAGCCCTGTTGCAGCTCCATCAGTGAAGAGTTTGGAAGACCACTGGTCAGGAAGGCTGCATCCAGTTTACCGCCTTTCAAGGCATCAGCTGCTTCGGCATAACCTAAGTAATCTACTTTGACATCCTTATAAGTGATACCAAAACCGTTCAATAGAGTACGGGCATTCACTTCTACACCTGAATTCTGGGCGCCCACTGCAATACGTTTGCCTTTGAGATCTTCAATATTTTTGATACCAGAACGTTTTGAAGTGACAATCTGTACATAGTTTGGATAAAGCGCAGCGATCTGCTGCACGTTGTCAATTTTAGAACTAAAACTGCCTTGACCATTAATTGCTTCAGTTAAGCTGTCGCTCATGACAAAGGCCATTTCAACTTTGTTCTGTTTTAATAAATTTAGATTTTCGACAGAAGCCCCTGTGGTCTGGGTTTTGGAACTTACGCCGTAGGTCTTGTTATAGATTTCAGCCAATCCTGTTCCGATGACATTATAAGGGCCTGAGGCACCGCCTGTCGCAATATTGACAAATCGGGTTTGCAGTTTATCTGCAGCTACGCTCTCGCCAGATGCAGCCTGATTATCTGATTTATTTTGTGCATTATCATTCGAGCAAGCAACTACACCTGATAGCGCTAAACTCATGACTGAAAGTTTGATCCATTTATTCATATATGACTCCTGATATTATTCTGTAGTTCTTAAAATATAATTAAAACAACAATATACTAAACCGTCTGGATGTTAAAAAATGTGAATTATCAATTGTTGTCCTTGTACAATTTAACAGCAATTATTTTGTCTGAATACCTTTAATAACATTTTTTTCGAAATTTTGCTTTATCAATATGTTGAACAAATTGAGCAAGATAGACATCTTAAATGGAGAGTGGAAATTTAATCATTAGGAGTTAGGTAAAAGTTGCTCCCATCACCAAATTTTTCTAGAGAGGTGTCCAAAGTTCATACGCAAGAGCAGGGATTTTAGTTAGTTAAAATTCAATCAAAGGTTACCGGAAATAATGATTTCAAAGTTTTGGATAGTTTTCCATTCATGGTATAGAGACTAGTATTTCAGGAATTTTAAGTCCGAATACTCTATTGAAACTTCTACTTTTATAGCAATTTTATGATGAGCTTATAGCTTTATAAATTGACAAAATTGACTGAAAAGAAAATTTCTTGTATTTCTATCTAATTATATGAAATTAATTAAAAAATAAGAAAATATAAAAATTTTTAATATGTTCTCTTACAATTATTTTTTGGCAGATTTGACCGGATTATTTTATGCTTAATACCTAAGAGCGAGGTCAAACTATGATTTCATGGTTATTTATTGGTTTAGTGGCAGCCATTCTATTAACACCGGGCCCAACCAATACTTTATTGGCATCGTCAGGTATTCAAGTTGGATTTAGAAAAACTTTTCGCCTTATTCCCGCAGAAGCTTTCGGCTATCTCATCGCAATTACATTCTGGGGCTTTTTGATTGGTAAAATCTCGGTCTATTTACCGGAATTACCTCATATCCTCAAACTCTGTAGTGCTGCTTACATTCTATTTTTAGCTTTAAAATTATGGCGTACCGCAGAACTTGGTGAAAATTTTCAATGTATTTCGATTCGGGCACGGGAACTATTTTTGGCGACTTTGCTGAATCCTAAGGCATTATTATTTGCTTCGGCTATTTTCCCGGTCATTGTGTGGAAAAGCAGTCAATATTATGTGACTTATATGCTGGCATTCTTGGCATTACTTATTCCTATCGCATTTTTCTGGACTTTTTTAGGTAGCTTATTGGCCAGAAAAAACAATCGCTGGCTGAATCAAAAGAACTTACAAAAGACCGCTTCCATTATTTTAATGAGCTTTTCTGTACCTTTATCCTATTCAGCACTCCTCAGTCTTTAAACCTGAAAAAGCAGCTAAATTTCCTGAAATTTAGCTGTCAGAATTTCGCTTATTTTCATTGGTGTCAATTTCAGTTAAAGTACGTCGCAATTACTTATTTTTAAGATTTTTGGATTATATCAATGGCAATTAAGTCTGATCGTTGGATTCGCGAAATGAGCGAAAAACACGGCATGATTGAACCGTATGCAGAAAACCAGATTCGTCTGGATGAAAATGGTCAAAAGCTGATTTCTTATGGTGTTTCAAGCTATGGCTATGACGTGCGATGTGCGCGTGAGTTTAAAGTATTCACCAATGTTCACTCTGCAATTGTCGATCCGAAAAACTTTGACGAAAAAAGCTTTATCGATATTGAATCGGATGTTTGTATCATTCCACCCAACTCATTTGCTTTAGCGCGTACAGTAGAATACTTCCGTATTCCACGAAATGTACTGACCGTTTGCTTGGGTAAATCGACTTATGCACGTTGCGGCATTATCGTGAATGTGACTCCACTTGAACCTGAGTGGGAAGGTCATGTCACGCTGGAGTTTTCAAATACAACTAACCTGCCTGCACGTATTTATGCGGGTGAGGGTGTGGCTCAAATGCTGTTCTTCGAATCAGACGAAGTTTGTGAAACCTCCTATAAAGATCGTGGTGGTAAATACCAAGGGCAGACAGGCGTTACTTTGCCTAAAGCTTAATAGTTTTAAAGCATTTAATAAGCGAGGCTAATGCCTCGCTTATTTTTTTGCTGTTTCATTCATCGGAAACTCGGGGTTTTTAGTCTTTTGGCTTTGGTAATCCTGCTAAAAATAAGCATAATGAAGAATGAATATATAAAAAAGATGTGCCAAGCATCATAAAAATCAAAAATTGAAGGCTGGGAAGCTGAAGGATAAAGATGCGGAGCATCAGATAAGAAGGATAGGTCGAGATGGCTCAAATAAAAGCTAAATTTCAATTTCGTAAAAGCTATTTGGCAATGATGATCGGTTTAGGATTATTGCCATCTGCACATGCAATGCAGGAATTAACTGATTCTTCTCTTTCTGATACTACCGGTGAAGGTGTTGCCCTGGTACTTGATGACTTTAAAATGGTTTTTCAGGCACCGAATGATGCTTCCAGTGGTTCAAGCTATGCACGAGGTATTGCCAATCCAGGTCAGGCAGACACTGGCTTTATTCGTATTATTCCGACTGGAGAGAACTATGCTCAGTTAGGTGAGCGTGCCTATAACAAAGTCTATGATCGAGTGTATGCAAGTAGCTATTTAAATGGTATCAGTGCAAATGCCAATCTTTATCAAACGACTTATGACAATAGTGTTAGTACCTATAAAACTCAAAACTATAATGCGACTTTAACTGCAATCCGTAATGAAATTGGTGCAAGTGCGCGTAGTGGTATTGTGGAAGAATATCGTAATTCGACATTAATGCAGCAATATTATCAGCAGCGTTATGAGGATTATTATGACGGTACAATTATTACAGGATTAAAAAGTGACGGAACAACATCTCATACTTTAACTGCATGGCAAAAAGATAAATCTGTCGAATATGCATTAAAAAATACCTATGAAATGATCGAATTGTTATATGGAAACAAGGTAACCACTCCATTAAATAATACTTGGACTCAACAAGCGGGTACCCGAACCAATGCTATTGATTCAAGAGTTACTACAGTTGTAGAGAATGCGACACAAGAAAAATTAGCAATTGAAGCTGATAGGTATGCACTGATTCAGGCAAAAAATGCAGTGACTGCTATGGAGCAGGCGGTTAAAGCGAGCGCAACAACAGCGGCCAAAGAAGCTGCAATGGGTGCCTCAGTCAGTACGCTACGTACGAAGGCTGATGTATTTATCTATGGTTTAGCTTTATCAAAAAGTGATAATTCACTCAGTAGCCGCTATAGCAATCAGGGGTTTAATTGGGGAACAGCCAGCAATCCTTGGTTATTTCATGCCGGAGCCGAAACAGTAAAACAGTTTACGGATACGGGAAAAGAAGTGGGCTATCTAGCTTTAGAAGCACCTCTTGCAACAGTTGCTGCAAATGAAGCAGATAATAATATTAAGCTTGGTTTTTGGACTGATATTTTCTCACGTTCTTTAAATTCAAGTAATACCGTAGATTATGCTACTGGAGCACCTACTTCAGGCTTAGATATTTCTGAACGTTTTCGTGCACAGTTTATTGCTAATGGCTTGAGCATGAACGGTTCGCAAGTCCGATTATTTCAAACCCTTACATCGCCTGATCTTGCATATAGTCAAACCTTGGGCCTGGCGAGTCTGATCCGACTCAATACTAATGATGATCCCTCTACTTTGACCAGTGATTCAAACAATTTGAACAGTAAAGGGATTCGTATTAGTAGTGCAGCAAAAGAGAATAATCTTGATGGAGATGGTCCGACTCCTGCTTTAAATGGCTCTGCAGCTCCTATATTTCATGATACCGAGGGATTGTATTTATATAGCCCGAATATCAATTTGGTACTAGGAAGTATGTATCAGCCTTTTGTTGTGGGTTCGGAAGGAAATAATATTATTTTGGAAGTGACACGTATTCCTAAAATTCCAGATATTTACAACCGGATTTATCAGCGTTATCCAGATGGAAAAGGTGGTTTTTTAGGATCAGAAGCACTTTTAGGCTCTACATGTAATGTATATACGTGTGGTACTGAAATTAAAGCTCAAGCTTCAGATAGCATTGCCTTGTATCAAGGACGCGATGCAACTCACAGTAGTATCGCCATTGGTTCTGTTGAACGTATTGCCAATACTAATATGCTGAAGGCAAAAGATGATAATAATGCTACTGGTGTGGTATTTAGGGGGGCTACTGATAACTCAATGAGGAATTTTGGTTCAGCAGTGATTGATGGTGTGTTGATTCAACATCTAAAAATAAAAACTACAGGTCTATAAAGGAATAGGGCAATGTTGAAAAAGTTAATGCTTGCTACAGTTCTTGGGATTTCTTTTGCGACACAAGCCGGCTTGGTCAGTCTTGATCCGCAGCAAATGACAGCGGAAACGGGTCAAGGCGGAGCAGATTTAAGCTGGACCTTGTCACTCAACCATCAATACGCTACTGATTTAACGAAATCTCAAATTTCTGAAACGGTCGCTAATAAGTTAGAGGTGTATTACAAGCCAACAACAGATTGTGGAATTAACACCTTGTTTTGTCGCTTGGCTATTTCTCCGAACAATCATGTTGATGCTCAAGGCAATAAAAAATGGCTGGTATTTAAAGGCATACAAGGCACCCTGCAAATTGATAAGTTTTCTATCGATGGCACTACAATTACTAATGTGGCAGGCGATCCTCAAACAGCCATGAAAATCACTTTTTATGATGATAAACCTTTAAAAATCAGAAACTTGGGTTTTAATACTTTGGCTATTGAAACCGGAACCGGTGAGGGCGATAAAGAAGGCTATGCCAATTCAGAGAGGTATACGACCTTCACCAATCGTGTTTATAAAGCGGACGGTACATATACCACTGCCTCAGCAGATGTTCCGGAATTTGACCGGGGGCGTGAGAAGGGGTTTATGGGTCTCAATATGCACGGCAACATGCACATGTCAGGAAACTTAAAAATATTTGGCTTTAACTGCTCAGCTGGGAGTGCACAAAGCCGTTGCTAACTGCATGGATGCAGTATAGGGATGAAAGAATGAAAAAAATAAAATCACAAATTAAATTATTAACGGCATGTGTCTGTTTAGCACAGCATAGTTATGCACTAGAGCTGATTGAAGAACAAGAATTGGGTCATATCACTGGTCAAGACGGTATTACGATTACACACGAGGTATCAAAAGTAGAAGTTGAACAGCTCAATTGGTATGACCCGAATGCTGATGTAAATACCAAGATGGGACTGGGATTGCATAAAGTAGAAATCTTAGGCAAAGATCAAAATGCGATTTTAAGCCAGCTTAAGTTTGATGTCGGTGCGACCGATGCTGGTGCAGGGATCCGTCTAGAAGCAAGCGTAGCTCCCTTTAGTGCCAATGCAGATTTTAAACTTGTGAGTAAGGATTGTGTTGGAACAAGCTGTGTCGAAAACAATCAAAATTTGGGCAAATTAGGTCTTGCGATTGATAGTCCATTTAAAATGGTGCTTCATACGACAGCAGGTTTATTCAATAAGAATGAAACAGCTACTATCGATTTCAATTTGCAAGATGCCACGATCAAACATACTTTAGGTACAAATAGCTTAGTTCTAGATAACTTTAATTTTAACTTCGCTGGTACGGGCTATATGTATATAGACCCGATACAAGGCGTCGTACTCGCCAGTAAAAGTGGCACACAAGACCATCTAATTAATTTAAAACCAGTGGCTGTAGGAACAACTGGTGCGCAAACAGCTGGATTAAACTTTGATTTACGCTATCAGAA
The DNA here is from genome assembly GCF_013417535.1 of Acinetobacter sp. YH12241. Lineage (NCBI taxonomy): Bacteria > Pseudomonadati > Pseudomonadota > Gammaproteobacteria > Moraxellales > Moraxellaceae > Acinetobacter > Acinetobacter sp. YH12241. The sequence goes on from NZ_VPDQ01000004.1 coordinate 27,990, forward strand.
TGGAGATGGCGATTTAAAAAATATCATGCGCTATGGTATTTCGGGTGCAGTGAGTAATGCACGTTTGTCGTTAGGTGCTGATCAGTCAAAACTGAACTCTTTTGATATAAGTAATAAAGTTGGTGGTGTGCTGACGCGACAAGATCGCAGTGTTTCAAGCTATAACGCAGGTGAAGGCGGCTTGCATCTTGGTTTATCAGCTGATTTTACCAATCAGGAAGTGGCAGCAGCACAGGGTTTAAAACCAACGACTTTGGAAATTGGTCATACGGGTAAAGGAAGCTATGCAGTTCAGTTTAATGAATTACGTTCATTAACTGGAAAAAATAATGCATATATCGATTTTGGCGATATTTATATCAATACAATTCAGGCGCAGAGCCTAGAATTTTTAGTTAATGACAATATTAAGTCAACACTTAGACAAAGTAATCCGATTTTGCAGCAAACTTTAAGCAGTACGTCTGCTAATCAGGATTTTGCACTAATCGCCATACGGGGTATGGATTTCCAGTCGATTGCAGCCAAAGCAAATTTTATTTCTAATGATACTGGTATTATTTCCGGGAATAGTGGTTCTTGGGGAATTGGTATTCCAATTTACAACCTGAATGCCAATGTTGCTTTGTCGGGTACAAAATATGACGGTGACAAGAATGGTATTGCCTATAACGTGATGGCATCAACTGAAGGTTATGGAAAGGATGCCAAAACTGGAGCACCAAGTACAACTTCAATTCTTTTAATTGATGGTGGTGTAGAGAATGGCCATGCGCGAAACTATTATGCTGGCCTTCGAAATATTGATGCCTTTATTGAATCCAAAGGGGTGATTGGTTATGAAGATGAAGGCATCTATGTAAAAGCTGATAAATTGCTGATCGCAGCTAAAGCTGAAGTGGCAATTGGCCAATTACCGGGATCTAAATATAACTGTGTATCAGGCAATAAATGTGATCAGTTTGTTCCTGATGACAACTTTTCTAAACGCGATGATGTATTAACAACAATTGCCATGATGCTTGATGGTAGTGGTGAGTTAATGATTATTCCGGGACTGGATGTAGCAGGCGAAAATTATTTATCGTTGGATGCAAACTTTAAGTTCCGAACATTAACTTCTACAGAAAAAGGTGATGTTAATAATCTTGGTAGTTATTTTAGTCTGATTAATGAAGATGTAGATAGCACAGGTGCAGTTCATACTTCTGCGATTAACTTTAATCGTATGGAAGGGAATTTAGGATTAATCACCAAAATAGGCGTGAGTGAAGATACTGTTACTTTAGATAATCAAATTAAATTTAATAAAGATCAGAAGATTATCGAGCCGTTTAGAACCAACATGGCCATGACCACAAATGGCAATATGCAGAATATAGCAACAATTGCACTCACAGGCGGAACCATGCGCAGTACGCTTGGCATTACACCGCGCTGAAATAAGGGATGATTTCATGAAAAAAATAATATTGAATAGCTTGATTGTCACTTTAATGGGCCTTAGTCAACAGGCGATGGCAATGACAGCCTTAGACGATGAGGCTTTATCTGCAGTTGATGCACAGGCCTTATTAAATTTGGAAAATGCTTATGATTCATCACAAGGGATTAACTTCCATAAGCTAAGTATTGAAGCTTTAATGGAACTGAACATTAATATCAAAACTTTGCAGCTCGGTTGTGGTGGAACGAATAACAGTATTGGGAATACTAATGGCTGTGATATTGATATTTCTAACTTGGCATTGAGTGGCTTAAATACCAGTCTTGATGATAAGGGTAACCCTGTCTTTTCAGGTGACCGTGCTAATACCAGTGCCAGTGTGAGTAATCCCTTTGTTGAGTTTGCAATTAAAAATGGTGGAAGTGCTTCTACCCGTGAAGTGGTCGGTTTTCGTCTAGGTGCAGATAAAATTGTCGGACTCTTAACCATGGGGACTGACAACATCGAAAATCCGAATGATGGCCTCAAAAGTTTTAGTGGTTATATGAAAATGGCGCAAACCACTGGTGAGTCTGTTACAAAAGCGGGAACCTTTGGTATTGCAAATGATGAAAAAATCTCAGGGAATCTAAAGGCTTTAGGACAAACACGTACTTTTACCAGTAAGCCAGGTGCTGATGGCCATACCGGGATTACAGTGCCTTCCATGCGGGTAGACTTTACTATGCCAGAAACTGTCGTGACTGGGCAACGCTTAAAGTCAGCGACTGTAAGTAATATCCGTTCTACTATTGCTTCGATTCCATTAGCAAAGGCTTTAACGGGTTCAACTTTGCCAAGTGATGTGATTGGTACACCAGATTTTTCAAAAGATAAGCTGTATGTAGAGTTTGATCCATTAATTGGATTTCTTAATTTAGGAACACATTCTTTCTTTCAAATGGGTGCTGGTTCAAGTCTGGATAACCTGAATATGGACATCACCTTTGTCCAAGCTCTGAATATGATCCATAATATTCCATTAAATGGTACAGGCGGTTATTTGTCTTTACAGAGTCAGAATGTGCATTGGCAAGGTGCGGACGCGGCTGATATTGCCAAACCAGGTTGGTGGCTATCTTTTAAAGACCCGATTCAACTGGGTGTATTAAAAACTACAGATGAAGTTGATATTTCATTCGTGTTACCTCAGGTAGCAACTGCTATTTCTGAATTTCTTTTACGTCCTGAAAACTTGATTGATGTCAGTGTGGGCGAGGCTTTAGGGTCTCTGGCGAATGTCGCGGTGGTACGTAAATTGAATATTGATGTAGGTAAATTTACTAACTATGTAGATGGTACTCCTGCAACTTTAACCTTAATGGACAAGCTGCTACAGAACCAGAATGTGACCTCAAACTGCTTTGGCGGGCATAAGTTCTGCTAAGTTAGAGACATAAAAAATCCCGCTCTAGGCGGGATTTTTTGTGTTCGTTAGAAAATATTATTTCGCAATTTTTGCCAGTAGTTCTTCTTTCGAAAGATTTACTGATTCTGCATCACGGCGACCTTTATATTCAAAAGTACCTGCATCCAGACCTTTTTCACCAATCACAATGCGATGTGGAATACCAGTCAATTCAAGATCAGAGAATTTCACACCTGGACGCTCGTTACGGTCATCAAGCAATACGTCAAAACCAGCAGCTTGCAGTTCTGCATATAAGCTTTCAGCTGCTTCTAAAGTGCGAGGTGATTTATGCGCATTCATTGGCACAATTGCCACTTCAAATGGAGCGATCGCAGCCGGCCAGATGATACCTTTTTCATCGTAATTCTGTTCAATTGCAGATGCTACGACACGTGTCACACCGATACCATAACAACCCATGGTTACAGTGAATGGTTTGCCATCTTCACCTAAGACTTTACAGCCTAAAGCTTCAGAGTATTTTTTGCCTAACTGGAAGATATGACCTACTTCGATACCACGTTTGATTTGAAGTGTACCTTTACCATCTGGAGAAGGATCGCCTTCAACCACATTACGCAGGTCATAAACTTCGCTAAACTGCGCATCACGTTCCCAGTTCACGCCAGTTGAGTGCTTGTCTGCTTCGTTTGCACCTGCAACAAAGTCAGAAAGTACAGAAGCAGCACGGTCAACAATCACTGTTAGGCCTTTCTCTACTAAACCTTGCGGACCTACAAAACCAGCAGTCAAACCTAGTTCAGCAAGTTGAGCTTCAGTAGCAAAAGCCAAAGGCGCAGCAATTTTTGGATGCTTTTCGGCTTTAATTTCATTCAGTTCATGATCACCACGAAGGAACAGGGCAACGACAGGAGCTGCTTTACCTTCTTCAGCTGCAACGCCTTGAACCAGTAATGCCTTCACTGAATGTGCAGGGTCAGTGCCAAGGAAGCTTGATACATCAGCAATCGTTTTTTGATTTGGGGTATCAACCACTTTCAGTTCTTGAGTTGGAGCAGCACGATCGCCCACCAGAATCGCTTCAGCCATTTCGATGTTAGCCGCATAATCAGATTCAGTTGAGAAGGCGATATCATCTTCACCACTTGAAGCCAAGACGTGGAATTCGTGTGAACCTGAGCCACCAATTGAACCGGTATCCGCTTGTACTGGACGGAAATCCAGACCTAAACGGGTAAAGATCTTGCAGTACGCTTCGTACATTTTGTCGTAAGTTTCTTGCAGAGATTCCTGATCCGCATGGAAAGAATAGGCATCTTTCATGATGAATTCACGTGAGCGCATTACGCCAAAACGAGGACGAATTTCGTCACGGAACTTGGTTTGAACCTGGTAGAAGTTTGCAGGCAGTTGTTTGTAACTTTTTAGCTCATTACGTGCCAGATCAGTGATCACTTCTTCATGTGTTGGGCCAAGCACAAAGTCATTGGTATGACGATCTTTAAAACGTAATAGTTCAGGACCGTATTGCACATAACGACCAGATTCTTCCCAAAGAGAAGCTGGTTGGGTCACAGGCATCAAGACTTCGAGTGAACCCGCGTTATTCATCTCTTCGCGAACGATCGCTGCAACTTTATTTAATACGCGAACGCCCATCGGCAGCCAGGTGTACAAACCTGAAGCCAACTTACGAATCATACCGGCACGAAGCATCAGCTGATGTGAAATAACTTCAGCATCGTTCGGGGTTTCTCTCAACGTTGCAAATAAAAAGCGACTCGCGCGCATGGAAACTGTCCTAAAAAAATTAAGCGTTAAAGCAGAGATTATACAATAAAAAATGAGGTGAACATTCGTGAATGTCACCTCATTGTGATGGTTTAAATTATGCCATGATTTTACGGGCTTGGCGCAGCATAAAATTCTTAAAGTCATCCAGGTAAGTGAAAATCACTGGAACCACGACCAATGTCAGCAGGGTGGAGGTAATTACCCCGCCGATCACGGCATGTGCCATCGGTGCACTTTGTTCACCACCTTCACCTAAGCCCAGAGCGAGCGGCACCATTCCCATGACCATGGCACTGGTGGTCATCAGAATTGGACGTAAACGGGTTTTGCCGGCATTCAGAATCGCATCATAACGGGCTTCACCCCGATCCATGGCTTTCTTGATGAAGTCGATAAGCAGAATCGCATTTTTGGTCACCAGGCCCATCAGCATAATAATACCGATAATTGAAAACAGGTTCATGGTCGAATTAAACAGGAATAGCGCCAGGAATACACCAATTAATGACAAGGGTAATGAAGCCATAATGGCAGCAGGGTGAATAAAGCTGTTGAACTGTGAACCCAATACGATATAAATAAATACAATCGACAGGGTAATCGCAGTGAGCGCATAACCTGCGGATTCTGCCATGTCTGCATTGGCGCCTTGGGTATCAAAACTATAACCCGGCGGCATGTCGAAACTATCCTGAAGTCTGCTAATGTCAGTACCGATGTCACCTGCAGGGCGTCCAGAGGTATTTGCTTCAACCAGCACCTCACGCGCCAGATCTCGACGATTAATCTGAGAAGCTCCCAGTTTTTCTTCAAAATTCGCGACGCTAGAAAGCGGGATCAAAATCGGCTGATTATTGCCATCCATTTTAGATGAAGTGATATACATATTTTGCAGATCACTTGGCAAGGTACGTCGGTCTTCGGTCAGGCGTAAGTTAACATCATAAGTTTCACCTTTTTCATCCTGCCAGGTGGTGACATCATCGCCGGCAATCAGTGGGCGAACCACATTGGCAATTTGATTGACTGACAAACCAAGATCACTGGCCAGAACGCGATTGATCTGTACACCTAAGGTCGGTTTTGGCTCTTTCAGTGAGGATTCAAGATCGACAATGCCATCAATTTTAGCCATCTCGACCATAAAGCGATCGGAAATCTTCTGTAGTTCATTCAAATCAGGGCCTTTGATTGAAATCATAATCGGCTTTTGGCCACCCGATACGGTTTCATCCGCGGAAGCGACTGAGGTAATGGTAATGCCGCCCACAGATTGTAAACGTTGACGGAATTCATTATTGAGATCATTCAAGCTTTTCTCGCGTTCAGTCCGCGGAGTCACAGTGACACGTAAGCTGACATGGTTTTTACCGCGATCGGTCACACCATTAATTACGCCGTAAGTTGCACGTACATCAGGATGCTGACGTACAATTTTATCGACCTGCTGCAGTTTGGCTTGTGAATATTCCAGTGAAGCATCGACTGGAGTTTCAAACTTGATCCGGATTTCACCCTTATCCGGGACAGGTACGAACTCGGTACCAATCAGTTTCGACAGGGCTAGAGCGCCAAACAAAGACGCCACTGCAATTACAATAGTAATGAATCTAAAGCGTAAAGCTAGTTTCAATAGCTTTTCATAGACATGACTTAAATTGTCTAATTTGCCTGAAATCCAGTTAAAGAAACGTTTAATTCGACCTGGCTTTTTATTGGGATCTTTTTTCTTTTCTGCCCAATGCGCAGATAGCATTGGATCTAGAGTGAAGCTAACAAACATGGAAATCAGAACGGCGGTACTCACCGTTACACCGAACTGATAGAAGAAACGGCCAATGATTCCGCCCATAAAGGCAACAGGCAAGAATACCGCGACAATGGTCAGTGTTGTTGCCAGAACGGCAAGGCCAATTTCTTTGGTGCCGTCCAGCGCGGCAGTGACATGGTCTTTACCCATATCGGTATGCCGTACGATATTTTCCCGTACTACAATTGCATCATCAATCAGCAAACCGATACTTAAAGACAGGGCCAATAAGGTCATCATATTGATGCTGAAACCAAAAGCCCAGATAAAGGTCAAAGTTCCGAGCAATGCAATCGGTAAAGTGAGGCCAGTAATGACCGTTGAGCGGAAAGAACCTAAAAATAATAGAACAATCAGCACAGCAAGAACCGCACCCTCAATAATGGTACGCGCAACATCACCAATGGTGCCGCGGATACTTTTTGAAGAATCCACCACAACTTTTAAGGTGGTTCCTTGTGGCAATTGGGCTTTAATGCTTTCAAGAGTTTTGTAGGTACTGTCTACTACTTCAATAACATTAGAATCAGAGCTACGCAGAATGTCGACAGCCACTGCAGCCTTGCCATCCAGAAATGCACCAGTTTCAAGTTCTGCCTGACTATCTTCAATTTCTGCGACCTGTTTCAGAAAGATCGGTGCACCATTTTTATTGGCAATGACCAGATCGCCAAAGGCGAGGGGATGCAGGACTTTGGAATTGATCTCAATCACCAGTTCCGAGTTGCCAGATTTTAATGTACCGCCCGGAACTTCGATATTTTCAGATTTCAGAGTATTAATGACGCTATCCACGCCAATGCCAAAAGCTTGCAGTTTCTGTGGTTCAACCTGAATACGAATCTGGCGCTGTGCATCACCGAGCAGGTTGACTGTACCTACACCCGGAACAGTCCGTAGTTGTGGAACAATGCGCTGATCCAGATAGGAGCTTAGTGCTTTTAAGCCCATATTGTCAGATTCAAATACGATCGACATGATTGCATTGGCAGTCGGATCATAACGCTCGACGACTGGCTCCTGAATTTCATCACGGAATTCAGCGGTGACTGAAGCAATTTTGTCACGGACATCCTGTGCTGCCGTGGTTGAAGGCACTTCCAGATTGAATTCGGCCGTAATCATCGACAGGCCTTCACTGGATTGTGAAATCACCTGTTTTAAACCGGAAATAGTATTGATCTGGTCTTCGAGTTTTTTGGTAATTTCCGATTCAACAGTTTCTGGAGAAGCACCTGGATAATTCGTATAAATTACGACAAAGGGGAAATCGACATCCGGAAATTCTTCCACACCCATGCGCTGCCAGGAAGCCAGTCCAAGTACCATCAAACAGAACATCATCATAATAGTGAAGACGGGATACTTCACACTAATTCGGGTAAACCACATATTAATGATCCTGTCTGATTAGTTGGAACGCACTGTCACTGGCTTGTTGAGATCTGCCTCGGTAAATGGAATGCGACTGACCTGATCACCTGTTTCCAGACCCTGGATCACTGCAGTATTCTGGTTATAGCGCTGTTCCAGAACCTGAACATTCACTTTAATAATTTTGTTCTGGCGAATAACCCAGACATAAGGTTTATTCTGGATATCCTGAATGGTATCGAGGGGAATAATCTGACCAGAAACTTGTTGAGAACTCAGAATATTGCCTTCAACAAAAGAGCCAATACTTAAAGAGGGAATACTTTCATTTGGTCTGGCGAAGAATTCAATCTGGCGACTAGCCTGATCAGCAATTGGAGATACCCGGCTAATAGCAGCGGTAAATGTGTTTGGATTGCCCTGAATCTGGTATTCAATTTTGCTACCTAAACGCAGACTGGACTGCATCTCACTCGGGACACGGGCCTGAATTTCCAGTTGATTTGGATTTACGATTTCAAACAGGGTTTGTCCGATCGCCACGGTTTGACCGGGCTCAACCTGACGCTGGGTGATCACGCCACTAATCGGGCTGGTGATAATGCCATCACGATCGGCTTTTACGGCAATATCGACATTGGCTTGCTGTGCGCGGACATTTTCAACCTGGGCCTGATAGTCAACCTGACTTTGCTCATATTCAACTTTAGAAATAAAGCCTTGGTCGAGCAGGCGCTTTTTGCGCTGCATCATGTTACGCGCCTGATTGGCCTGTGCCTGGGTAGATGCCAGATTGGCACGGGCCTGAGCCAGACGTGCGGCATTGTCCTGATTATTTAAGCGAACCAGTACCTGACCTTTAGCTACATTGTCACCGACCTGAGCATTAACACTGGTGGCAGTGGCCGAAACCTGCGCTTGAATACTGCTTTGGTTGACTGCGCGAATAGTGCCGGTAAATGCGGATTTCTGGATTGAAGTACCTGTTTTTACAGCTACCAGATCCTGAAGAATTAGTTCAATTGTTTTGGGACTTTCGGCTTGCGGTGTAGATTCATTTTTATTGCAGCCGCTTAGAAAAAGACTTAAGCAAAGTGCACTCACCATCAATACAGAGCGCGAAGAAGGGGTCTTTGAAATATGAAAATGCTGTGCAAATGGCATATTAATCCTTTTCACTTGTGGTCGTTTAAAGCAACAACAAGTTATTTGTGTTTATTCAAGTGCTTTTAAACGGGCAATAATTCTGTCGTATTCCGCTTCCATATTTCGATAGCGAGTTTGTAAAGATTGAATATTTTCTTTTTGAGAAATCAGGTTTTTCTGGTTGTTTTCAAGGTTGGCTTTCAAAGATGCCGGGGGATTATTGCCTTTACGTAAATATTCACGTTCTTGGCGTAAAAACATAACCCGGTCTTGCTGCAACTGTTTCATCTGCTCTTGCTGAAAGGCAATCTGTTTTTTAAGTTGGCTCAGACTTTCATTCTTTTTTTGTAGAGCAACATGGCTATTGGTATAGGCACGTTTCAGTTTCTGGTCTTCTGCAATGCGCTGAGCCTGCTGGGCACGTTGCGGCGCCTGTTTAATATCTTTATCGACATTATAAGGACGTGCACGTTTAATGACCTGCATATTCTGGTCAAGTGCCTCATATCCATAGCGGATATGGTTGGGGGTAACGTTAGTGCTGATATTGGCCACACCTTTATTATCATAATAGCGGTACCAGGTGGCTTTTGGTGGCTGGTTAGTTGAGGCATAAGAAATGGTGACCTGAAGAAAAAGTGTCACTGCAAATATGAATCGGCCAGTCATTTTATTTTTATCAATGAAAGCAAGTTTTTCTGAAAACTGACTCATCATTGGCTCCCCAATTGAAAGTTGACTAAATTACTTATTTTAAAGTAATAATAATGCTATATTAGACTCAAATTCACGAATTAAAAACTACCATCAGTCAAAAAAAAAGCAATGACAAAATAAAAATGTGAAATGGTTAATGAAAATCCGCCATTTATGCACACTTGTGTAGAAAATGTTCATTGATAATACAAGTGGATTTGTGTTAAAAATGTTTATCGATCGTAATAAAATAATCCTATGAGCCTTATGGCGCATCGTTTCTAAAATGGGAAGGGTCAAAATGGACGATAAATTCCAAAATCTAAAAGTTATGGTCATTGATGACTCAAAGACCATTCGTCGTACAGCAGAAACTCTTCTACAGCGCGAAGGATATGAAGTCGTGACTGCGGTAGATGGTTTTGAAGCTTTGTCAAAAATCGCAGAAACCAATCCGGATATCGTATTTGTAGACATCATGATGCCTCGTCTAGATGGTTATCAAACTTGTGCATTGATTAAAAATTCTCAAAATTATCAGAATATTCCTGTGATTATGCTTTCGAGTAAAGATGGCTTATTTGATCAGGCCAAAGGTCGTGTTGTTGGTTCGGACGAATACTTGACTAAACCTTTCAGTAAAGATGAATTGCTTAACGCAATCCGTAACCATATTAGTGCTTAATAATTGATTTTTTAGGGGAATTGGCATGGCGCGTATCTTAATCGTAGATGACTCACCGACAGAAACATTCCGTTTTAGAGAGATTCTTTCTAAACATGGCTTTGAGGTGATTGAAGCATCCAATGGTGCAGATGGGGTAACCATGGCTCAGGCTGAGTTGCCAGATCTGGTATTGATGGATGTGGTCATGCCAGGCGTGAATGGCTTCCAGGCAACACGTCAAATTGCACGTGGTGCAACCACCAAGCATATTCCGATTGTGATTGTAAGTACCAAAGATCAGGCCACTGACCGCGTTTGGGGTAAACGTCAGGGCGCCGCAGATTATCTTACAAAACCGGTAGATGAAAAACAGTTGATTGAAGTGATTAAGCACCACCTCAACGCAGGATAAGCTCTATGGCAGCAAATGGATTTATCGAATTGCTTCGCATTGCGAAACGGGGAAATAAAAACTACGTTTCTAATGAAAATGAAGTCAACCGATGGTCAGGCATTGCTTTTGAGATGATGGGGCAATATTTTGTTGCCCCGCTGGGGGAAGTATCCGAAGTGATCTATCCTCCAAAATATACGCCAGTTCCTAATACTCAATCATGGGTTTTAGGGTTGGCCAATATTCGGGGAAGGTTATTATCAGTTTCTGATTTGACTCAATATGTATCAGGACAGAGTAGCCAGTTTTCACCGACTCAAAAAGTATTATGTATTCACCATAATGACCAATATGTCGGTTTGGTTGTTGATCAAGTTTTGGGTATACAACATTTTAATAAGAAAAGTTTTTTTTCTAAAACAACTGAATTGGATAATAACTTACAAGAATACTGTCAGGGATTTTTCCACCAGCATAACCAGCAATGGCATGTGTTCTTATTCAGTCGTCTGTTGCAAAATCCAAAATTTATGAACGCATCTATAAAATTTATAAATTAAACGTCGCGCACGAAAGTAATAAAGACGTAAATCGGGGAGAGGCTGCATGGGCTTTAAACTTAAAAAGAAAAATACAGGTGAAGGTAGCCGCAAAAGTGGCAATACTTTTTTATCCAAGATTCAATCACAAACAGATCAGTTGTCACGTGTATTTGGTGATAGTGAAAAGTCTAAACCGTTTATTTATGGTGCAGCCGGCTGTCTGTTAGCGGCAACCATCACTTTATTGTATCTTTTCTACAGTGTGCCACGTGCCAACCAGCTGACACAAAGTCTGGGTGATTTACGTCTGCTTTCACAAACCATTTCACGTCAGGCAACTGAAGCAACGGCTTCTGGTACACCTGAGGCGATGAAAAATCTGACAGATTCTCAAAAAGCTTTTGCTGAAAACCTTGAGACTGTAAAAAATATCCATTCCAATAATGAAGCGCTGCAAGCAGTAGATAAACAGTGGACAGAAGTATCTTCTAGTATTGACCTGATTGCATCGCAACAAAAAATCATTAACCAGTTATATGACACCAACATTGCGATTGGTGAAGCGATCCCGGGAATTCAGGCCGAATATAACTTGATGGTCGACCAGATGGCGCGTCAAGACATGCCGTCTAACCAGGTGGTCATTGCGAAAAACCAGGTATTTATTGCGGAACGTATTTTACGTTCGATCAGCTTGGTATTGACCGGTAACGACGGTTCACGTGAATCAGCGGACGACTTCAGTGCCGATACCGAAACTTTCGGTTCATACTTAAATGCACAGTTAAACGGTTCTGCTGAACTGGGTGTACAACGTATTACTGATCCAAACCTGCGCGAGTCTCTTGAAGGCATTAAAGCAGAATATGATGATGTACTTGAATCAGCATCTGCGACAATCCTGAAAAACTCTGCGCAAATCGTAAAAGTACGTCAGGCATCTGCGTCAATTTTCTCGCAATCGGATGCCCTGCTCGATAACCTAAACAAACTGTCTGGTAACTCTGGTCTGAAAACAATCGTTCCAGCGGTACTGTTAATTCTGTTATTGATCGGCTTCCTACTCTGTGTATTCCGCCTGTTAACCCTACGTGGTGCATCGGATAAACAGCGTGTAACCCGTCTTCAAGAAGAATATGACCGTAACCAGAATGCGATTTTACGTTTACTAGACGAGATTGCCGACCTTGCGGATGGTGACTTACGTTCATATGCAACAGTATCGGAAGACTTTACCGGTGCGATCGCCGACTCGATTAACTTCGCGATCGACCAGTTGCGTGACTTGGTATCTCGTATTACCGAAACTTCTCAGGAAGTTGCGCAATATACAGCGACAACTCAAAGCATTACCAACCAGTTAGCTGAAGCATCTGAACACCAGGCACAAGAGATTGCGGGTGCATCTGCTGCGATTAACGAAATGGCAATGTCCATTGACCAGGTATCTGCCAACGCGGAAGAATCTGCAGTCGTTGCGGAACGTTCAGTACAAATTGCTGCAAATGGTGCAGACGTTGTACACCGTTCTATTGAAGGTATGGATACGATTCGTGAACAGATTCAGGAAACCTCTAAACGTATTAAACGTCTGGGTGAATCTTCACAAGAAATTGGTAACATCGTAGCCCTGATTAACGATATTGCCGACCAAACCAACATCTTGGCATTGAACGCAGCGATTCAGGCGTCGATGGCGGGTGAAGCTGGTCGTGGTTTCGCCGTGGTAGCGGATGAGGTCCAGCGTCTTGCGGAACGTTCTGCCTCTGCAACCAAACAGATTGAAGGCTTGGTAAAAACCATTCAAACGGATACCAACGAAGCCGTAATTTCAATGGAACAAACCACAGCCGAAGTTGTACGTGGTGCGAACCTGTCTAAAGACGCTGGTGTGGCACTGGATGAGATTCAAACGGTATCGAATAACCTGGCAAAACTGATTGCGAACATTTCCGATGCTGCGAAACTTCAGTCTGCATCTGCGGGTCATATTGCGACCACGATGAATGTCGTACAGGAAATTACTTCACAAACTACGAGTGCAACCTTCGATACAGCACGTTCGGTATCTGAATTGGCGAACATGGCCGATGCATTACGTGAATCTGTATCTGACTTTAAACTACCAGAATAAAGTCAGAAAGTATGAGGGGAGTGTGCCTTAACCTAGGTTGAGGCACATTCAGAAATACAGATAAAGCCTCGACAAGATGGACTTGACTACATAAGGTTAGGTCTCGCGTGACGGTCACAATTAAGTTTGAGCGCCCTTCTTGGCGGCACAACGTAAGAAGCATTAGCTATGAAAGAAATATTAAAAAATTTAGTTGAAACGACAACGCTTCCTGAAGACAGTTATCTTGATCAAGATGCAGAAATTCTTGAAATTTTTGTCGAGGAAATCGAAGAGATTTTCGTTGAGTTAAATGCTTTATTTCCAGAATGGTTGAGTGATCCGGCTCATCAGGAAAACCTGAAAACCATTCGCCGCCATTTTCATACCCTGAAAGGTTCAGGCCGTATGGTGGGGGCTAAATCTGCGGGTGAAATTGCTTGGGCAGTGGAAGATACCTTAAATCGGGTACTTTCAGGCTCAATCCAGTTAACGCCTACAATTCAACAGTATGCCAAAGCTGTACTGAATATTTACCAGTTTATTTTATATCCAAAATTCAAACAGGTGCAGGAACTCGATGTTGACCTACGCCCAGTCGTGCTTTTAGGTCAGCAATTACAACAACAAATAACACCTGAACCGGCTTTAGAAGAACTCTTGCAACTAGCAGACAGTCTGACTGCCGAGGGTCAGATCACAGGTCTTGAGCTAGGTGATTCGGCTGAAGATCAAGATACAACTGCAGCAATAGAAATAAGCACAACAGAATTTGAGCTTGAAGAAGCTGATAGTGAAGATGCTGCACGTAGTGATGTAGAAGAAACCGTGGCGATCTTTATCGAGGAAGCGGAAGAGCATCTCGAAACGATTGCCAAGTTCCTGCGTAGCGAAAATGAAAAAGTGCAGGATTATAATGCATTGATTCGTGCTATTCATACTTTGCGCGGCAGTTCGTCCATGGCACAGATCGAAGAAATCTTCGAGGCCAGCTCTAAAGTAGAACATCTGTTTAAAACACTGCTTCAGGATGAAATTGCATCCACCTCAAAAGAAACTGCTGTATTAATTCAGTATGCTGAATTTGTCAGCGACTATCTGCATTTGTTACGTCAGGGTGATAGCAGCAAACTGGCAGCAGTGTATGCGACTTTTGAGCGTGTCTGGAATGATTATGGCTTCGCAGCCACTGAAACGGAAACAGTTGAAACCCAAGGTCTGGTGACCAAGCTGGTTGAACTGGAGATTGACCTGTTGCTGGATGCCGAATTTGAATTCGATAAACGGGCTAAAGTCGATTATCCGGAATATATTCAGGCTTTAAGCGAGCAGGCTGCCGAGCTGCTTGCACATACAGATAACCGTGCCGCACTGGGTATTCATGAGTTTACGACAGATTTAAAATCTGCTTATGATGCCTTGCTGGAAAAACCGGTACTGCTGAATAGTGATTATGCTTATGAGCTGTTTGCCCAGGCACATCAGGAATTCATTCATTTATTCGATACCCTGGCAGCAGGCCAGCGTGTCATTCTGAATGATGATACGCAAAAAACCTTGAGTGAACTGGCTGCATTTGTACAGCAGGACCTGGAAATCTTTGCTGAAGACAATGTTCCTGCTGAACAAGTATCAGAAGAAATTTCTATTCCTGAAGCTGCAACCACAGCCAGCATTGACTTCGCTGCTTTAAGCCAGCGTATTGCCTCTGACCGCCAATACATCGACAGCGCAGAAACTCAGCGTGATTTCGATGAGGATCTACTGAATATCTTCCTGGAAGAAGCGGATGAATTACTGGTAGGTATTGATGAAGATCTGAATACCTGGAGTAAAAAGCAGGATGATACGACTTCACTGAATAACCTGATGCGTCACTTGCACACCTTAAAAGGTGGTGCAAACATGATTACCGCTTCTCATATCGGTTCGATTTCGCACGAACTAGAAAGTATTTATGAGCGAATCATCCGTCAGCAGATCGCTGTTACTCCAGCGCTGATTCAAATCATTCGTCTGGTGCAAGATAACGTTTCTGACCGTATCCAGTCGATCCGTGATGAAGGTATCGATTATCCGGCTGTTGAAGCAATTTCGATTCTGCAAAATATTCAGGCATTGGTGGCTGGTCAAGCTGTTGCAGCTCCGGTAGAAACATCGATTCCTGTTGTCGAATTTGAATATGCAGAAGCTAGTGCTGATTCCGAACAAACAGCGGATGAAGCATCGGAAGAGATTGCATTAGAAGATACAAGTTCAGATCTAGAACCGGCCCTAAACTTAGAAGATGAACAAGTTGAGCTGACTGAAACAGAAACTTTGACTGAGCCAGTTGAAATTGTAGCAGAAGAGCGCTCTGAAGAAGATGAACTGAAGTCAATTGTTGAAGAGACTTTCCTTGAAGAGTCAGAAGAGATTCTCGACAATACTGAAAAACTGCTGAACCAATGGTTTGATCAGCGTAGTGACCGTAGCTTATTGCTTCAATTACAACGTGCTGCCCACAGTATCAAGGGTGGTGCGCGCATGGTTGAAAACGAAAAGGTGGCCAGCATTGCGTATGAACTGGAAACCACTTTCGAGCAGTTTGCGGTATATCACTTTAACTCGAATGCTTATGATGGCTTGCTGCAAAAAACACTGGCCTGGTTAAGACAAGCGATCTTCCAGCGTGACTATAGCAATTTTGAACAGATCCAAAGCAGCCTGAAAAAGATTGCGTATGTGGATGTTACTGCGCAGCTGCCAGAACGTCTGGCTAAAACAGAAACGCTGGTCACAGAAAATAGCTTCGAGTTTGTCGAAGGTGATGGTACTGAGCCACCACGTATGATGGGTGAGTGGATCGATACCGGTAATACCGATACCAGCCATGAGATGATCCGTATCTCTGCTGATCTGGTTGAGAAGATGATCGACCTGTCAGGCGAGAATGCAATTAACCGTTCGCGTATCGAGATGGACTTAGGCCAACTTGGCAATACCCTGAACGAAATGGAACTGGCAATCAAACGTCTGGCGGACCAGTTGCGCCGAATGGAAGGTGAGCTGGAATCACAGATTATTGCCAAACACGGTTCAGAAAACTCGCGTTATGCAGACTTTGACCCGCTGGAAATGGACCAATATTCGTCCCTGAACCAGTTGTCCAAGTCGCTAGCGGAATCTGCTTCGGACTTGGTTGACTTCAAGAGCACCTTATCCGACAAGATTCGTGAAACTGAAGGTTTGTTATTGCAACAATCACGGATTCAGGCCGAGATTCAGGAAAGCCTGATGCGTACCCGTCTGGTACCGTTTGACCGGATGTTGCCACGTTTACAGCGTATCGTACGTCAGACTTCTACGACCTTGAACCGTCCAGCCGAACTGATTATTCAGAATAGTGAAGGTGAATTAGACCGTAATATTCTGGAGCGTCTGGTAACGCCATTCGAGCATATGCTGCGTAATGCGATTGACCATGGTTTGGAAGATACAGCAGATCGTATTGCCTTGAACAAACCGGAAGTCGGTTCAATCCTGTTAAATATCAGCCGTCAGGGTACAGATGTCATCGTCTCATTTAGTGATGATGGTAAAGGTATTGATGCTGAGAAGATTCGTGAAAAAGCACTCAGCCAAGGCCTGATCAAAGAAGATCAGACACTGGATTCGGAAGAGCTACTGCAATTCATTTTCCACCCAGGCTTCAGTACTGCTAAATCTGTAACCCAGATTTCAGGTCGTGGTGTGGGTCTGGATGTAGTACAAAGCGAGATCAAGTCTCTGGGTGGTCACGTATCTGTCAGCTCTGAAGTTGGCAAAGGCACAACCTTCACCATTCGCGTACCGACGACTGTAGCGGTCAGCGATGCCTTGATGGTAAAAGTGGGCGATCAGCAATACGCCGTTTCTCTGGCGCAAATCGACCGTATTGTACGTATTGCACCATCTACTCTGGAAACTTACTTCAACAGTAAAGACGATTTCTTCAAGATTGATGGCGTCAATTACAAATTGCGTTACCTGTCTGAGTTCGTATCGAATCAGCCAATTCCTCGTCTGAACAACGTAGCGCATTCACTGCCAGTATTGCTGATTAAAGGCAACAGTGGTCAAACCATTGCCTTACTTGTGGATCAGTTAGTAGGTTCACGTGCACAGATCGTGGTGAAACCAATCGGCCATCAGTTCGCCAATATTGGTGTAGTCACTGGTGCGACGATTCTTGGTGATGGTCAGGTTTGTCTGATTCTGGATGGTCAGAATATTGCCCGTCAGATCCATGGTACGCAGCGTGTGAAACACATGCAGGATCAACGCGATGGTTCACGTTCTGGCAATGCTCGCCGTCTGGTAATGATCGTGGATGACTCGGTGACTGTACGTAAGGTGACCTCGCGTCTACTTGAGCGTCAGGGCTATGATATAGTCACCGCCAAAGATGGTGTAGATGCGATTGAGCAGCTTGAAAATGTCCGTCCGGATCTGATGCTGCTGGATATTGAAATGCCGCGTATGGATGGTTTTGAGGTCACGAACCTGGTTCGTCACCACGATATTCACCGTGAACTGCCAATCATCATGATTACTTCACGTACTGGTGAAAAACACCGTGAACGTGCTTTCAGTCTGGGCGTAACCCACTACATGGGCAAACCGTTCCAGGAAGCTGAATTACTGGCGAATATTCAACAGTTAATTGCTGAAAAACAGGGGTCATAAATGAGTCAGAATACGACTAATGCCAAAATGGCTGATCAGATAAGTCAGCAGGAACTTCAGCATTTAATTACGGTATCTACCGGATTTATTGATGCTTATATTATTGACTGTCACGGCAAAGATCCAATGCTGTTACCACAAAATATTGTCCTGTCTGCACTGGATAGTGATACCCAGGTTAAAGTGGTTGAGTGGCATGATGCGCAATTACCGGTTTATGCAGTTAATGATCCTACACGTAAAAGTGGTGTGGCGCTGGTGATTGAAGGAGATGAGGTGCATCAGCGTTTTGCCCTGATGTGTAATGAAATGCCGAAAACCATTCGTCTGCGTATTTCTGAAGTCGTCGATGCTGATCAGCAAGTGACTGACCCCGCAGTATTCCAGTATGTGCGTATGGGGGATCAGTTATTTCACATCCCGCAAATGGGTTATATTCAGTCTTCAATTGGCTTGTAATTCATTACAAAGCACATAAAAAAAGGAACTCTTCTGAGTTCCTTTTTTTACATCTGGTGATTAATTGGCTAACAGGTTCACCAGAATCTGCTCATAAATTTCAGCCAGTGGTTCAAGGTCTGCAATATCGACATGCTCATTAATTTGATGGATTGTGGCATTCAGTACACCGAGTTCTAGGACTTGTGCACCGGTAGGCGCAATAAAACGACCATCTGAGGTGCCGCCTGAAGTTGATAATTCAGTTTCAGTACCAGTCACAGTTAAAATGGCATCTTTAGCGGCATTCACCAGCTCACCTACTGGTGTCAGGAATGGCAGGCCAGATAAAGTCCATGAAATATCATAGTCCACACCATGACGATCCAGAATTTCAAGCATACGTGCTTTTAGTTCTTCAGCAGTCACTTCAGTTGAATAACGCCAGTTGCAGAGCAGGTTCATCGTACCTGGAACAACGTTGGTTGCACCGGTACCGGCATTGATATTTGAAATCTGGAAAGACGTCGCAGGGAAGTATTCATTGCCATTATCCCAGACTGTTTCGCAGAGTTCGGCAATGGCTTTAGATGCTGTATGAATTGGATTCACTGCAAGATGCGGATAAGCTACATGACCTTGTTTGCCTTTTACAGTCAAGTTGGCATTCAATGAACCACGACGGCCATTTTTGACAATATCACCCAGTTTGTTGGTACTTGATGGTTCACCTACCAGACACCAGGTAATTTTCTCGTTACGGGCTTCCAGAGTTTCAATCACTTTTACCGTACCATTGATCGATGGACCTTCTTCATCTGAAGTGATCAGATAGGCAATTGAACCTTTATGATTCGGATATTTTTCGACAAAACGTTCAGTGGCTACAACCATCGCAGCCAAGGCGGTTTTCATGTCGGCACTACCACGGCCATATAGCTTGCCGTCACGAATTTCTGGCGCAAATGGGTCAGAGTTCCAGGCATCCAGGTTGCCGGTTGGCACAACATCGGTATGGCCAGCAAAACAGAAAACCGGGCCTTCAGTACCTTTACGCGCCCAAATATTATCAACATCTTCAAAGCGCATTGATTCAATATTGAAACCCACCTTCTTCAAACGTTCTGCCATGATATTCTGGCAGTCATGATCAATAGGGGTCACAGAAGGCTGACGTAATAATTGCAGGCTTAAATCAAGAGTCGCGGAAGATGTCATACGATGGATTCATAAGTCGATAAATTTGTCGGCTCTATGATAGGCGAATATGGCCTGTAATGTGAATGTTCTGCATAAAAAAACCCTATCTGAGATAGGGTTTGTGGAGAAGCTAGAAAGAGTTTAGTTTTGACGGATTTCTTCAGAAGTTTTTTCTGCAGTGCCTGTTACAGCTTCGCCTGCTTTAGAAACGTCTTTACCCACACCTTTGACAGTGTTACAGCCAGTTAAAACAAAAGCCATTACCAATGAAGCAGCAAGAATTTTTTTCATCATCATCTCCGTATTATCGATAATAAAATTATTATGATGTGGAACTAAGATTAGAAAATATACGACATAAAAAATATGTGGTTTTCATAGTGCTTCGGTTAATAAATGTAATGTTTTAAAAGGGTTTATGCGCAGGAAAGGGTAGTAGAAGCGGGCTGCGATACATATAAAAATCCTCTTGATCAGCCTTTTTATAAAGTCCATTTGTCCACCAATAGGGACTTGAACTGCTGATCTGCGCATTAGGATAAATCCATTCATGACGTTGTAAACGATAGAAGTTAGCCGCTGGGTCGGGAATCTGCTGACCCCATAAGCCTATGCGACGTTGGGTATTGACCCAGTCAGGTAAGGTCTGATCTGCACGATGTACTGGAAGATAAAGCTGGCCTTTTAACATGCAGAAACGCTGCTCAATCTGCTGATCCAGAGCCTCATCAAACTGAAACTGTTTCTGGGTAAAATGCTTCATTTTACGGATTAAAGTATCGGTGCGGTTTAGGCCATACCAGTTTGGCAGGCTAAAATCGGCTTCTGCGAGGTAGTATTTCAGCGCCACTTCCCAATGTTCAGTCAGACCAGCCTCTGTATTGAATAACAGAAAATCCAGTTCACCCAGTGTTTTAGCGCCGTCAATTTTCTGAATGCTATGACCTAAAAGCTTATAAGGATGATAGGCATCATCCAGCAGCCAGAACCAGACAAGCATTTCAAAGCGCAAACCCAGCCGGGTGCTTTTAAGCTGCTGCACGAATTGCTCCAGCTCTTCTGGATGCCGGTCCAGATATTTCAGACGTGGATGATAATTTTGCAGGTGATGTTGCCAAGTCTCAGAATCATGTAAGTCAAAAGCATGGACGACTTCAAGTTCGTCTGGAATTTGAGACAGAAGGTTTGGACTACCGACAGCAAATGCCAGTTGCCGCACCAAAGGATGCTGATAATATTGCCATGCTTCTACAAGATGATGATTTAGACTGGAAAAGGGCATAGCACATCCTGTGAAAAGTGCACAAATACAACGGACAGATTTTAAAAACACTTTATACTACCCCTAATTTTGTGGGTAGGACCGATTTATGAAAATATTGTTTTGGCGAAGCCTGGTCGTACTATTTGTCGTACTGGGTTTTATCGGCGCAATCTTGCCCGGCATGCCAACTACAGTATTTTTAATTCTGGCGGCTTGGGCGGCATCCAAAGGCTGGCCACAGATGGATGCATGGCTGCTGAATCATCCAAAATATGGTCCGACTTTAAGAGCCTGGCGTGCCAATGGTACTGTGCCACGCAAGGCCAAATGGCTGGCCAGTATCATGATGTTCATCAGTGGCATTATCATGTTATTTACGACAGCACCGCTGGCAGTCAAAATCTTTACTGATGTGACCATGCTGATTGTGGCGATCTGGTTATGGCGTCGACCCGAACCAGTTCAGGACATAATCCATCCAGAACACATGGCCACAAAGAAAGTAGAACTAGAAACTATCAAGACAGAGAAAGAGAAGTCATGAGCCATTTGCAGCTGGATCAGGCAGAAATCCTGATTGATCTCGCCCAACAAAAACTATATTTGCCAAAATATAATAAGCAGTACCTGATTTCTACGGGTAAGAATGGCATAGGTGAAGCAGAAAATAGTGGCAAGACGCCTCGTGGATGGCATAAAGTCGCTGAAAAGTTTGGCCAGCAGACACCTTTAAATAGTGTGTTTATTGCCCGTCAAGCGACAGGTGAAATTTATAATGCAGAACTGGCACAGCAATTCCCGCAGCGAGACTGGATTCTCAGCCGGATCTTATGGCTAAGTGGGCTTGAAGAAGGTTTTAACCAGGGCGAGGGTTGTGATACTTACCAACGTTATATCTATATTCATGGTACGCCTGATTCTGAGCCGATGGGTATTGCAATGTCACATGGCTGTATCCGCATGCGGAATACGGATGTGGCCGAGCTGTTTGAACTGGTGAATGAAGATGCACTGGTCTATATTTCAGAACAGCCTTTGAATCTGACTGTTTAAATGACTTAAATGACATAAGAAAATTTGTGGATGATTTAAAATTAATTGAAATATCTTCTATTTAAATAAGGGAAAGTAGATGAGGTCATCGATCATCTATGTACTCTACTTTTATAGACAAATAGAGTTAGAAACAGGATTTATAGCCCGCCAATAAAAGTCATCGATTTGTTTTTAGAGGGCTGCAAGCTCTTAAAATAAAGATTACAGGATCACAACGTTGCAGTGAGTTGGGCTTTGTATAATCTTTCAGCAATACTGAAGTCTGTTGCATGTTCTGGTCTCAATTTTCATGAGTAAAACCGTAAAAATCCGGCTTTTAGTTTCACAGAGTATCTTTAAAAAATCGGTATAGACTTAAAAAATAAACAAAAAGTGTTGTTTTTTTTAACAATCAACCTATTTTTTAATCACTCACACCGAAAAAGCAGAAAACAGTCAGAAAAGCGTTTGACAGTCTGTGAAGATTCTCTATAATGCACCTCATCAAGCGATGAAGTCGATTTGAAAGGGCGCTTAGCTCAGTTGGTAGAGCGTCTGCCTTACAAGCAGAATGTCGGCGGTTCGATCCCGTCAGCGCCCACCAAGCTTCTTTCAAAGTTGAGACACTTATAGTGCAGCGGTAGTTCAGTTGGTTAGAATACCGGCCTGTCACGCCGGGGGTCGCGGGTTCGAGTCCCGTCCGCTGCGCCACTTTAAGTTCTTGATAAATCGTTTGCCACAATAGCGACATTGTGTAAGTGCAGCGGTAGTTCAGTTGGTTAGAATACCGGCCTGTCACGCCGGGGGTCGCGGGTTCGAGTCCCGTCCGCTGCGCCATTTACATGATAGACCTTTTGAGGGCGCTTAGCTCAGTTGGTAGAGCGTCTGCCTTACAAGCAGAATGTCGGCGGTTCGATCCCGTCAGCGCCCACCAGATTTTTTGTGATGCAGCGGTAGTTCAGTTGGTTAGAATACCGGCCTGTCACGCCGGGGGTCGCGGGTTCGAGTCCCGTCCGCTGCGCCATCCTAAGAATCAAACAGTTTGACCCTTTAAGGGCGCTTAGCTCAGTTGGTAGAGCGTCTGCCTTACAAGCAGAATGTCGGCGGTTCGATCCCGTCAGCGCCCACCATATCTTCTAAAGATATACGCGATGCAGCGGTAGTTCAGTTGGTTAGAATACCGGCCTGTCACGCCGGGGGTCGCGGGTTCGAGTCCCGTCCGCTGCGCCATTTTTCATTCCCTGATGTGGAAAATGTGTTTCAAAATTCAAGACTACGCGCTTCGCTTGTCTTGCATCATAAAATAGCACTGCTATTTTATTCTTCAGGGCGCTTAGCTCAGTTGGTAGAGCGTCTGCCTTACAAGCAGAATGTCGGCGGTTCGATCCCGTCAGCGCCCACCATATCTTTCTTGCCTAAATCCTGAATATTTCATAGAATTCGAAGTCTATAATAATTTGAAGATTTCAGACTATGAGAAATCCATATCAGCGCAAGGCAGCGATCAAATCGCAAAATACCGCCTACGATCCGCTACAAGTTTATAAAAATTTTATTGAAGCTATTGTTGCCCAAGGTGGCATTTTTGCACTTTACCAAGAGGGCTGGGCTTTATGTGCCACGCCGACAGGACAGCGTGCTTTCGCGACCTGGCAAAGCAAAGGTCTGGCCAGACTACTCATTAAAGATAACTGGGCCAATTACCAGATTCAGGAAATTACCCTCAAAGATTTTGTTGAAAAGGTCATTCCTTTCTTACGTCAGGAAAGCACTATTGTGTCATTGGATCTGACACCGGAAGGGCAGAATATTCTGGTCGCGCCTGAAAAACTTTTGCTGGATCTTAAAAATTACCTGTATCAGGTCTATGTACAGAAACCTGAACTATTCAAAAATCCAGCGATTCCTTCGCCAAGGCATATCCGTTTAAATTAATTTAATGCTTAAGTCACTTATTCAGATAGTGAATATTCATTGAGCAACCAGCCACTCAAAAAGGCAAAATATTCTCTTAACCAGGAGTTATAGCGCAGATAAAGAGGAGTGCTGGCACTCAAACTAATCACTTGCGGATAACCTTGGTGTCTGGCAATGGCGCGTGCACGGGGACTATGAAAATCACTGGTTGCAATCGCAATCGGATCATTTTGACTTATATTTTGTTGTTCCAATATTACTTGAG
The DNA here is from genome assembly GCF_013417535.1 of Acinetobacter sp. YH12241. Taxonomy (NCBI): domain Bacteria; kingdom Pseudomonadati; phylum Pseudomonadota; class Gammaproteobacteria; order Moraxellales; family Moraxellaceae; genus Acinetobacter; species Acinetobacter sp. YH12241. The sequence goes on from NZ_VPDQ01000004.1 coordinate 52,210, forward strand.
AATACATCAGGTTTTGAGCAGTACTTCTGCTTCGATCTTCAAGTTGAATGGGGTTGATGAGTTCTGGATAGGTAGTGTTAATATAGTGCTGCATGACTTCAGCTTCACTTTGCCTTTCCCGATAATTACGCCCACCTGTCATAATCACTAAAGTATCTGGATAGTGTGCTGCATATTTTGCCGCGGTATCCAGACGGCTTTTTAAGATGGGTGAGGGCTGTCCATTCGTAATCCCGCTGCCTAAAACCAGAATAGCGGCAGGAGGTTGTGTAGATTCATTTGTACGAATAGACATCTGGATATAAGCAAAGAAGATTACGACACTGATCATCCATAGTAGAAATCCGGCCCAGAGGCTATTCCAGAACCAGATTCTAAATCTGGAATGCTGTTTCCAGCGTTGAATGCCTGAAAAGAGCAGAGCATACAGGATCAGTGCTACGCTAATGAAAATTGGCAAAAGAACACCGAAATGTCTTTGTCCCTGACTTATTAACCAGAGGCTGTTTATGCCAAGGATCAAACCAAAGATCAGGCTGAGACTTCGTTTAAGTTGGCTGGATATTTGGATACTCATATTTTTATTAATCTTTTTATCTTTTCTTCTATCTTATTAATAAAAAACCGGGCATGAAGCCCGGTCTTTTATAGATCAGCTGATCTTAATATACATCACGACGATAACGACCATCCAGACGTAATTGATCCACTGTGCTTTCACCGAGAATTTCAATCAGAGCCTGATCGACATCGCTGGCCATGCCATTAATGCTACCACACACATAAATCACGGCGCCTTGAGCGACCCAGAGTTTCAATTCTTCAGCTTGCTCACGCAATTTATGATGCACATAAACTTTTTCCTGCTGGTCACGAGAGAAAGCAAGGTCCAGTCGTTTTAATGTACCCATTTGCAGCCAGGCCTGAATGGTTTCTTCAAAGAAGAAATCATGGGCACGCTGACGTTCACCAAAGATGAGCCAGTTCTGAGTATAGTCCTGACGGTTACGCGCACTCAGCAAGCTCATCAAACCTGCGATCCCCGTACCATTACCAATACAGATAATCGGACGGTTATCTGCAATCAGATGGAAAGATTGATTCTTGCGAATACGCAGGGCAATCGGTGAATTTAGGGCAGTATGCTGTGTTAACCAGCCTGAGCCCAGACCTAACTGGCCTTGTGCATCAGATTGCTGACGCACGACCAGACGTAGCACTTGCTGACTTGGAATACTGGCGATTGAATATTCACGTGTAGCAAGAGTTGGTAATTGCTGTAACAGCTCATCTACTGAATCAAAAGGATCAACCTGAGTCAAATCACGATTCCAAAGTGCCTGTTCGATACTTTGCTTCAGAGAAGGCACTTGTGTACCCGCGGCAATACGGTATTTCTCTATAAATGCACGGATACGTTCAGGGCTGTTTCCTGGCTGGATTTCGGCAATATCACCTGCCTGCCAGACGGCTTCATGCTGTGGAACCAGTTCAATATTGAACGCAGGCGCACCAAGACTGTCTGGATTCAGCAATTCACGTTTGCTCAAAGTCCATTGATCGAAGGTTTTATCGATACCCATATCCTGCAATTCAAACTGGGTCACATGGGCAAGGGCATTGGTCCATTGCTGGATATGCTCATTATTGGCATTATCCACTTCAATGGTCTTGAAGAGCTGCTTGGCACCACTCTGTTGTAACCACTGGTCGATCCGATGACCAAAGCTGCAATAGGTATCAGGATATTCCTGGGAGCCTAGAGCCAAAACTGCATAATTGAGATGATTAAGATCCGCTTTGGCAGACAAAATTTTCTTTTCAAAAGAGGAGGCTAGGTCAGGTGCTTCACCTGTGCCATAAGTACTGGCTACAAATAGAACCTGTTCTGCCTGTTGCAGATCTTCAAGGCTTAGTTGCTGTACTGCTTTAACGCTGACAGGTTGACGTGCTTCCTGTAAGGCAGTAGCTGTGCGCCATGCCAGTTGTTCAGAGACACCCGTTTGTGAAGCATACGCAATCAGCCAAGGCTTGGCATTTGGATCCAGAGGCAGGGCAGTTGCCCCTTGGCGTGCAGCCAGAGTAAGTTTTTTCTGCTTACGACGTTTCAGATAGAGCATCCAGCCGGTCACGAAGAACAATGGCATTAATAATGCAGCAATCATGACCAGGAACTGGTAAATAGGACCAAAAAAGCTGCCACGGTGCACAGGTAACATACTGCTCATGATTTTTTCATTGAGCTTTTTATCTTCATAGAGCTGGACTTCGGTAAATTCAGCACTGCGATAATTATAAGTCGCATTGTTGCGGGCACGTTCATGTTGTGCCACAGGGTCAACAAAACTCAACTGCATTTCACCATCCGGTTTTTTCGGCAGGTTAAATGTCACAGTCGAATATTTACCTGCGAATTGAGTTCTGAAGCCAGTCCAGCTCTGATCCAGCGCACGTAAAATACTTTCTGGACTCATGCCAGCTTCTTCAAGGCTTTCACCACGTTGTCCGCGTTCACCACGAGGTCCACGTTCGCCATCTGGACGACCTTCGGCACGCATTTCACCTTCACCGCGAGGTCCACGTTCACCACCTTGGCGACCTTCACCTCGCATTTCACCATCGCCACGTTGTCCGCGTTCACCACGTGGCCCACCTTCGCCGCGACCGCCATTGGCCTGCATTTCTGGTTGTGGACGTTCTACGCCCAGAACTTTATACATACCATCACGCCACCAGCCATAAGACCAGGTAAGACCGGTACAAGCCAGAATCAGGTAGAAAATTACCACCCAGGTACCCACCACTGCATGCAGATCCCAGATAAAGTTACGGCCTTTCAGTTGCGGCTTCACTGCCAGCCATTGCTTGATCGAATGACGTTTTGGCCAGCGTAAATACAGGCCAGACAAGACGAAAAAGATCAGCATCAGGGTACAGGCACCGGTAATCTGCTTACCGACGGGTCCTACAGTCAAATTACGATGTAGTTGCTGTACAAACTGGAAGAATTCACGGCCTTTAATTTCAGGTAAGACTTCAGCCGTATAGGGGTTGACCATCATGTTATAACCACGACGTGCTCCCTCTTTTACAATATTGACCGTACTGGATGCACTTGGATCCTGTGCCACGGTAATACTGTTAATTTTCATTTCAGGGTTTTGGGTCTGGAAATGTTGATACAGTTGGGCAGGGCTAAGCTTGTCTCGCTCTTGAACCTGTACAGTATAACTGTCGCTATTCATCCATTTTAAGATTTGCGGCTCATAAGAATAAATAGCACCCGTGACTCCCATAATTGAGAGAATCAAACCTGCAGTAATCCCCAGAAACCAGTGGATTTGGAAAAATGTCTTTTTAAACATGATGGTCAGATTTATGGTGGTATGTGTAAAAGTAGGCAAATTATAACTGAAGAATTAGAACAAATTATAGATTATGATGATAATATTTATTCTCATTATCATTTGTGTCGATGAGTTGGATAAAAGGTAGACGTAAAAAAACCTCCATGTCGAAACAGGAGGTCTTTCAAAACCGGGATATATCTTAGATTTCTTTTGGTGCGCCCACTTCTTCTTGCAGATGCTTGCGAATGGTCGCGAAAGAGAAGTTTTTACTGTCTAAACGTTTAGGCAGGATATAAGCACCTTGCTGACCTTTGACTTTAAAATTGATCAGCATGAATTCCGGCGTGTTATACCATTCATAGATGTCTTTCCAGCCAATAGCACCTACACCTTCCTGCATGCCCATTTTTTGGCGCATCACGATACCATGCGGTTGCACGCCCAGACGGATGCCTTTAATTTCCTGTACCGGAAATTCATTCATCTTGCGTTTAACATACCATTCCAGACCGAAAGTACGGATCAGGTAATACAATACTACACAGACAATCGCCACCCAGCAGATGACAGTCGAGTAGTTCTTGATCAGGATAATTCCCAAAATAGATAAGGCAACAATAGCACCCATGATCAGCCAGGCTTTCATGCCAATTTTATTGGTACTACGCCAGATCATCAGCTGAGCATGACGCTGCTCAGCTTCTGAAATTTCATAGTTCACAGGCTGTAAGGTATAAGCGTATAAATTTTTCGCGGTCATAATGAAATTAACAGATTTAAAACTGTAAAAAGTTTAGCATTAATTGTGCTGATTCAGTGAGTATATTGTTCCAAAATCGGCCAAATTATAATGAAGCCAATTCAGTGGCCTGTTCATCACGTTCGTGACTTAAACTTTGCTTTAACTGACTCAATTGCTTCAAGATACTAAACATTAAAGACAGTTGCTGCAAAATGATCAATGGTTTCTGGTCTTCTTCCTGCTGTTGTGACAGACGCTGACGGATATTCTGGATCATATTCTGGGTGCTTAGGTCAGGGACTTCATCATAGAGCAGGGCACCACGAATATTTTCTAGGGCTTGATCCAGCAAGTCCAGCACATCCTGATCCTGAATTTTTTCACGATGCGCACCCAGCGCGGCAATATAACTGATAAAAGTATGATTCAGGCACAGGAACTCGAAAGCCTGTGATTTTTGCACAGGATCAAAATCAGGTTCGGTGGCCAAAGTCGAGATCAGGGAAGCCACTTCAGCATCCGTATTATGGGCTGCACGACGTACTACGCGATAGGTCAGACCATTATTCCGTCCAGATTTATACTGTTCAATCACTTCACTCAAGTAGTCACATTCTGCCTGCAGGCTACGGCTAATGCTGCGCGGCAAGCGACGGAATTTCCAATCCGGGAAGATAAAGCTCACGCCAAACCAGGCAATCGCACAGCCAATCAGGGTATCAATCATACGGGGGATAGCTGCGGCAAAGCCCATACCGTCCAAGTTAAAGTTGATCAGGGCCAGAATGGTAATGAAGGCAGTGGCCTGTGCATACTGTTTACTACGTAATTCAAAGAACAGAATTCCACTCAAAATTAACAGTAATAATTGCCCTTCAACGGAAGGAATGAAGTACAAAATGGCATATCCCAAAAGAATACCTGCCAATGTTCCTACGATGCGTAAACGTAAGCGGCGTTTGGTGGCATTGAAGTTAGGTTGGCTGACAAAAAGCGCAGTTAGTAGAATCCAGTAGCCATATTGAATATCGGTCAGCTGGACAATGATATAACTGATCAGCAGCACAATCGACAGGCGAATAGCATGACGGAACAACACGGATTCAGGCGTCAAATGCTGCTTGACCCGAATCTTGATATCTTCCCAGCCTTTCAGGTCGTCATCTTTGAGCTGGTTTTCAATATGTTTAGCACGATCAAATTTGATATTACGTTCAGTTTCCAGGTTGCGTAACTGCGCATCAATGGATTTCAGATTCTGGAATAAAGCAAATAGGGCATTGATCCAGACCTGATCATACTGCTGTTCTGTACGCAATTTTTCCAGGGACAATCTCAGGTTTTCAAAGGCATGTTTGAAGCGTTTATTATGTTTATAGGTTTTGCGCTGCTGAATGCTTTCACTCAGGTCTTTACAGGCTTTGCCCTGAATCGACAGGATGCGCTGAAAACGGAACAAAACGTCGCTGTGTTCAAAAATCTTGGCCAGTTTCTGATAATCAATATGCGCAGAATCGGCACGCTCGTGAATATCTTGCGCTACAAAATAGTATTGCAGGCTACGACGAGTATCTTTCTGACCCCGGTCACCTTTCAGGCGGGTCAGAAGGACAGTCTTCATTTCATTAAAAATTGAAATCAGTTTGCCATTTTCCAGTGACAGCTCGATCATGCTTTGCTGATAACTTTTTGCCGTCATATCGACATCGAACAGATTCGATTTGGCATACAGGAAATCACCCAATGAGGCATAGCATTTGGCCAGATTATCCTGTGCACGTCGCGCAGGAAACAGTAGAAAGCTCAGGGTCGACAAAAAGCCATACCAGACCGCACCAATCAGCAGCAAGCTTGCCTGCTGATACCATCCATCAAAAAGTTCAACCCCCAGCATGGAATAGACAGAAATCACCAGACAGCCATAGGAAATCGTGGCATAACGCCGGCCGAGAGAGCCAAGCAGAATCAGGACAATACAAGAAACAATGAGGGCAGAAGCAAACAGCAGCGGATAAGGAAATAACAGATAGACTGCCACTGCGGTAATGAAGAAGCCTAAATAGGTATAGAACAGATTCAGGATACGTACGGAAAAGCGGTCATCAATATCGCTTAAACCTGCGGCCACCACTCCAAGGGTGAGTGGAATAGTCATTAACTGCTGTCCCATGAAATAGGGAACAAAGGCAGTGCCTGCAAAAGCGATCAGCATACGCAGGTTATACATCAGGGTCGTGTTATAAGTCGCGTGCTTAAGACGATTGAGCCAAGATTTCAACGGTGATCCTTTCTCTTGCAGTCTTTGCTGCAAAGCTGAATATACATATGAGAAAAAGTATATTTATAACTTTTAATTTCCATGTAAATCATACTATGCGCTATGTTAATTTGTCTGCCTACTGCGCATTAAAATCTTTAATTACATGAACTCCAATACGACAGCACCACGACCTTATGCCATGTCCTGGATTATTTTGCTGGCTTCACTGACTGCACTTGGTCCTTTATCCATTGATATGTATCTCTCTGCCTTGCCAGAAATGGCAGCGGATTTTGGTGTCAGTACCCAGATGGTCTCCAATAGTCTGCCAGCTTATTTCCTTGGACTGGCGGTTGGGCAGTTGCTATATGGCCCGATCAGTGACCGGATTGGACGTAAGCCACCGCTTTATTTTGGATTGAGTCTGTATATTCTGGCCAGCCTGTTATGTATGTTTGCACAGAATGAATGGAGCCTGATTGCAGCACGGGTATTACAAGCCTTAGGAGGATGTGTAGGAGTCGTGGTTGCCCGAGCAACCATTCGTGATCGGCTGGATATGCAGGCGGCTGCCCAGGCCTTTGCCAGCATGATGATTGTAACGACCATTGCACCGATTATTGCGCCAAGTCTCGGCGCATGGGTACTGATGTTCTTTGAGTGGAATATTATTTTCTTGGTGCTGATGGGCTGTGGTTTGTTTAGTCTGGTCTGTGTGCATTTTTTCTTTCAGGAAACCTTGCCCCCGGAACGCCGTCTTAAACTGAATTTGCAACAGGTATTGAGTTTATACCGAACCATTTTTCAGGATGAAAGTTTCAGACGACCGATGCTGGTGGGCTGTTTTTCTGGGGCGGTGATGTTCTGCTATATCAGCGCTTCTTCAGCCATTCTGATGGATCATTATCATCTCACTGAACAGCAGTTTGCTTATGCTTTCGGGGGGAATGCCGTTGGAATCATGCTGTTCTCGACCCTGAATAAGCATCTGGCTCAATATCTTTCAGTATTAAGTCGTTTAAAACTAGGTGCTTCTTTACAGGGAATCGGTGTCCTGGCTTTACTGGTTTTAGGCTATCTGAATATTGAATCTGTTGTCCTAGTTATGGCGGCCTTATTTGTCGTTGTGGCCTCGATTGGTTTTGTGGGACCGAATGCGATGGCGCTGGCCATGGCAGAGCAGGGCGCGCGTGCGGGAACCGCCAGTGCGATCATGGGCAGTATGCAATTTGCCTGCGGTTTGTTGGGTGGGGTTTTGCTGAACTTTATGCTGTGGGATGCTTTATTCAATATGGCCTTGGTAATGGCGATCTTTGTAGTTATAGCCTTTAGATCTGTATTGAAATTAGAACTGCCTAGAGTTAAACAGAAATAAGGAGCTGCAAGAACTCTATATCTCTGTCAGACAATCCAAGCAGCTCAAAGTTGATGCTTGGATCATGGCTTATCAAATCTTATTCATCTACAAAAACGGCAAATTCCTCTACCGGGACACGTGGGGTGATAAAGGTATTTACGATATGGTCTGGATCTGCATAGCCTAGTGACATGCCACAGACCAGCTCTTCATCTTCACCTGCTCCCAGTACATCTAGCACAATGCTATGAAAATGATTCCAGGCAGCCTGCGGACAGGTATCCAGACCACGTGCCTTGGCAGCCAGCATCACGTTTTGAATCATCATGGAAATATCCATTTTTGAACCTACGCCCAAATCTTTATGTAAGGTGAAGAATAGCCCCACTGGTGCATCAAACAGTTCAAAATTACGCAGGTTCTGGCGCGCCATTTTTTCTTTTTCGCCTTTCTGGATATTCAGCAAACCATATAAGCCCCAGCCATTTTCACGGCGTCGGTCGATATAAGGAGAGAACCATTGTTCGGGATAATAGGCAAAGGTTTCTTTATATTGCTCGGCCAGTGCCGGATTCTGGTAAAGCTCCATTTGCGCCTGACAGACACGCTGCACCAGCTCATCACGCTTTTTCCCTGTCAGCACATATACTTTCCATGGCTGGGTATTGGTCCCTGAAGGGGCGCGGCTGGCCACAGTCAAAATGTCTTTGAGCATGCCGGTACTGACCGGCGTATCCAGAAAAGCACGAACCGAATGCCGGGAAGTAATGGTTTGATCTACAGCATGAACGAGGTTTTGATCCATTCTAATTTCCAATCTCATATCCTTAATGATGGTGAACTGACTATAAACCAAACAAACTCTGTCGGGCAGGGGGAATTTTAGTTTCACAGTGAATTATGATGATTAATAAAAATCACATGAATGAGAATGCACTTAAGAGATATAGAAGTTATATAAATAGCCTAAGAAATTTATTGAATGCTTAAACAAAACTCCTTCTAAAAATGCAACCGATATTTTAGATGCTGATATCTTGAGCAATTAACATCGATGGCTGGAACTAAAAGGAAAGTTAAGAACAAAATAGAATGATTAAAATTCAATCTTAAAAATAAAATTAAATATCCGTTTTTACGTTCAATTAATATTTTATTTCGATTAAAATTTGGGGGTAGTAAACTATAAAAAATAAGAAGTTATAATTATTTTTTATATATTCACTAACTATAGTTAATAAAAAACAATAAAACTTTATACAAAGAAACAGCATAATGTGCGACTTTTCAGTTGAATACATGCATTTTGAAGAAATAATGAAGATTGCATGGTCAAGCTCTATTTGAAATATCTTATTGCAAATGACTTGATGAACTCAGTTAGGTTAAAAGCACTCATGCAGCAATTCATGCTGGTTGAGAAGTAAAAAATATAGGCTGGATGTTATCGCTATGAGTTGCACGCTTAGATGAATTTATGCATCTGGCGTAGCTTATGCAATCAGCAAAAGGCTGTTTTTCGCTTTTATAAATCTCTCACTGAATATGATCATCACGATGATATTCATAAGTTTGAAACAGATGCGGAATGCTTTGTTGATTCTAAAGGCGATGGATGAATGAAGTAGATGACAATTACATGGGGTAATGTAAGGTTTTCTTCTGTGGAAATGAATCGCAACACGACTTTTAGAATGACAAAAATTCAGAACCATCTTGGACAAAAAAATTATGGATTTTACTTTTAACGCATTTTATACCCTGATCGCTGCAGTAATTGTGCTATTACTGGGCCGGTTTCTGGTAGATAAAATCGATTTTCTAAAACGTTACAACATTCCTGAACCTGTCGCAGGTGGTTTGGTTGCAGCGGTTATCTCTCTGCTGGTTCATTCGTTCTGGGGCTACAGCATTACCACGAGCGCGGAACTGCAAACCAGTTTTATGCTGATTTTCTTTGCTTCGATCGGTCTGAGTGCGAACTTCGCTAAATTACGCGAAGGCGGGATCGGACTGGTGATCTTCCTGGTTGCCATCTCAACATTTATTGCCCTACAAAATGCAGTGGGTATGGGCTTGGCAAGTTTACTGGGTATTGATCCTCTGATCGGTCTGATTGCCGGTTCGATTACCTTGACTGGTGGACACGGTACTGCTGGCGCCTGGGGTGAAATTATGGAAGTTGAGCATGGTATTCAGGGGGCTTTGGCGCTCGGTATGGCAAGTGCGACCTTCGGTCTGATTATTGGGGGAATTATCGGTGGGCCTTTGGCGAAACTGTTGATTAACCGTCATAATCTTGCTGTGGCACGTACCGATCAGCAGATCGAAAAACGTGACAACACGCCAATGGACAGCACGACAGATGAATATGTGCAATTTGAATATCCACATCGTGTCCGTCTGATCACTGCCGATAATGCCATTACCACACTTGGTCTGTTTGCAGGCTGTCTAGCATTTGCGGAGCTGATGACTGGCTTCAGTAAAGATACAGTATTTGAACTGCCAACATTTGTATGGGCACTGGCAGGCGGCGTGATTCTGCGTAACGTGCTGGAAGGTATCCTGAAAATCCAGATCTTCGACCGTGCGATTGATGTGTTTGGTAATGCTTCATTGTCGCTTTATCTGGCCATGGCGTTGCTGTCATTAAAACTATGGCAACTGGCGGATCTTGCAGGACCATTGATGGTGATTCTCGGTGCACAGACCTTGACCATGGCTTTATATGCAGCATTTGTCACTTTCCGGGTAATGGGCAAAAACTATGATGCCGCAGTACTGGCTGCAGGTCACTGTGGTTTCGGGATGGGTGCAACCCCAACGGCAGTCGCCAATATGCAGGCGATTACCAATATGTATGGTGCATCGCATAAAGCTTTCCTGATCGTTCCATTATGTGGTGCTTTCTTCGTTGACTTGATTAATGCCACGATCATCCAGATGATCTTGAAATTTTTCGTCTAATTTTAGGCTTGATAATGAGTCATAAGCTCATAAGGATATGACATGAATGATCAGCTAAATGAAACCTTACTGGGCTGGGTTGATGCCTTAAATGGTCCACTCTGGGACTTTTTAGTGGTGTTCCTGGTCGCTGTTGGTATTTGCTATACGATCATGACCGGTGCAGTACAGATCCGTTTATTCTGGCACAGTATCAAAGTCATGAAACGCAGCCGTAGCAAGGTCGATGATGACCATGGTATTACGCCGTTTCAGGCCTTTGTTACAGGCCTGGCCAGCCGGGTCGGTGTGGGTAATGTTGCAGGCGTCGCCATTGCGATTGCTGTCGGTGGTCCAGGTGCTGTGTTCTGGATGTGGTTTACTGCATTTCTGGGAATGAGTTCTGCTTTTGTAGAATCCTCATTAGCACAGTTATTTAAAGTTCGTGATAACAAGAACCAGCAATTCCGCGGTGGACCTGCCTATTACATCACTCAGGGTCTTAAACAGAAATGGCTGGGAATTGTCTTTGCAATTGCGCTGATTACGACTTACGGCTTTGTGTTCAATGCCGTGCAGGCCAATGCGATTACTGGTGCAACCTCACATGCCTGGGGCTGGAATGAAGCCAATCTGATGTTGCCATTAGGTGGTTTCGATCTGGAAGTTTCCTGGATTGGTCTGGTCTTGGTCTTGATTACGGCCATGATTATTTTTGGCGGGATCAAACGGATTGCAAAAGTTGCTGAAGGGGTGGTCCCTTTCATGGCAGTTCTTTATCTGGGTGTAGCTTTATATATCGCCGTCATCAATTACGATATGTTGCCGTCTATTTTTCAGCTGATCTTTAGCAAAGCATTTGAGTTTGAAGCAGCTGCAGGCGGTTTCTTCGGTGCCATGATCTCGATGGCCATGATGATGGGGATTAAGCGCGGTTTATTTTCGAATGAAGCGGGGATGGGTTCAGCACCGAATGCGGCGGCTGCCTCTGACGTGAAACATCCGGTGAATCAGGGTCTGGTTCAAATGCTTGGCGTATTTGTAGATACCTTCGTTGTGTGTTCATGTACCGCTATCGTGATTCTGGTTTCTGGCCTATATGAAAATGCCGGTTTTGAAGGCGTGACCTTGACCCAGATGGCGCTTGAAAGCCAGATTGGTGCTTGGGGCGATGACTTCCTGGCCTTGATTCTGTTCCTGTTTGCCTATTCTTCTATCATTGGTAACTATGCCTATGCAGAAGGAAATATTCAGTTCATCAATAATAACAGCAAGGTCATGTTTATTTTCCGGTTGCTGGTATTGTTTATGGTGTATTTCGGCTCGATTGCTAGTGTGCCGTTGATCTGGAATATGGCGGACCTGTTCATGGGTGTCATGGCCAGTATTAACCTGATTGCGATTGTGCTGCTGATGCCATTTATTTTGATGCTGCTCAAGGACTATACCGGTCAGCTGAAACGTGGCATCGAGCAACCAGAGTTTAAGCTCGATGATCATCCGAAATTTAAAGATAAAGTTAAATCAGATATCTGGTAAGACTTGAGCAAAAGCCCCGACTGGTTCGGGGCTTTTTTATGGGTTTAAATGGTTAGAATGACACAAAATTAAGATAGCTTTGATATAGGATAAATCCGGCAATCAGGCTGAACCAGACTGGTAATTTCGAGCGTAACAGTAGAATCATCACGATGACAAAAACCAGATCAGACCAGAAACGAAAATATGCCTGAGAGAGATCAATCAGCAAATATAAAAGTAGTCCGACCACTGCCGCATTAATCCCGCTTACCGCCTGAAAAATAATACGTTGCTGCATTAACCATGACCAATAAGGCAAAGTAGCAAAAATCAGAAAAAACGAAGGCAGGAAAATGGCACAGGTTGCTAACAGTGCATTAATCCAGGATGAACCTGTCCAAGGCAACAGAGCACCGACATAGCTGGAAAAACTAAATAATGGACCCGGCATCAATTGGGCAAATGCATAACCTAGATCGAAAGATTGGGGCGAAAGTAAATTGGTCGCCACAAAGTCCTGATGCAGCAAAGGCAGAATGACATGCCCGCCACCAAAGACCAATGAGCCAGTTTGATAGAAATCAGCAAAAAATGCGAGTTCAGGCCAAGAACCAGATTTGACTAGTATAGGAATCAGAAAAAATGGTAATAAAAATGCGATGAACCAGTAAGGTGCATGACGTGGCCGAATATAGCTTGAGTGAATGGTAGATGAATTTGAAGCAGGCTTATTTTCCTGAGGAGAATTGGAAAATTTTGCCATTATGAGGCCAAAAACTGCCCCTAAAATAATGACCAGTAGCTGGTTCAAACTGATACTAATGAAGCTCAGAATCAGGACGGAAATGAAGACCAGTACATATTGCCAGATGCTCTTGCAGAAGCTATTGAGCATTTGCCAGAATGCCCAGACGATTACAGAAAAAACGATCAATTGAATGCTATGAAAGCTGTTTGAGTTTAGAATATGGAAATAGTACTGACCAAGTACGGCGATCAAGCTCATCAAAAGCGCTGAAGGTAAGGTAAACCCAAGCCAGGCCATGAATGCTCCAGCATAACCCCTTTGCAGATAGCCAATTGAAAGGCCTACCTGGCTGCTGCTTGGGCCGGGCAAAAGCTGCGCTAATGCAACCAGCTGACCATATTGTGTCGCATTTAACCACTGTAACTGGTCGACAAATTTACGGTGAAAAAACACCAGATGCGCTGCCGGTCCACCGAATGCCATACAGCCCAGTTGCAGGAAAGTGAGAAAGATCCGGTACAGTGAAGGTGTATTCATACAGTGGCTGAAAATTGAAAGACATTAGTGCAACTGTATGACAGTTTTACGAAATTCTACAGATTATTTAAGCATGTGTTTATACACTATGCTGCTTTAACAAAATGAGGACGTGCTCTGCATGCAGAAATATGTACTGAGTATATTGGCGATGACAATGGTAGGTTTGAGCGGCTGCCAAACGACATCCGGTTTTAATCCATCTAACTCTAGTCATATCAAATCTGCCAGTTCAGTAGCAGAAGCCCAGGCACGTCCAAACCAGATCAATTTCCGCAAGATCAAGCAAACAGAAAACCGTCCGGTGATTGCACTCGTTCTTGGCAGTGGCGGTGCGCGTGGCTATGCGCATATCGGTGCAATTGAAGTATTGGAGCAGGCAGGCATACAACCTGACTTTATTGTGGGAACCAGTGCTGGCAGTATCGTAGGTTCCATTTATGCCAGTGGTAAACCAGCGATTGAACTGCGTAATATTGCATTAAGCATGAAAGCCACTGATGTTCGCGACATCAAGCTAGACCGCAAAGGCTTTTTTGATGGCAAAAAAGTTGAAAATTATGTGAATTTACAGGTTGATCAGACGCCTCTGCAAGCCATGAAAATCCCGATGTTTGTGGTAGCCACAGCCTTGAAAGAGGGCAAGCGCGTAGTTTTTAATTATGGTAATACCGGTCAGGCAGTGCGTGCATCCGTTTCTATTCCAAGCATGTTTATTCCGACTGTTATCCAGAAAAAGGAATATGTGGATGGAGGGCTGGTCAGTCCGGTGCCGGTCAAAGTGGCTCGTGAGTTGGGCGCTGATATTGTGATTGCTGTCGATATTCTGGCACAGCCGATCCATACCGAAACCACCAATGTCTGGGGCCTATTCAACCAGAACATCAATATCATGCAGCAACGTCTAGCTTCTGAGGAACTGCAATACGCCGATGTAGTGATTCAACCAGACTTACGCGAAAAAGGTCATATCTTTGACGTGCGTGGCAGGGAGTTGACCATGGATGCTGGGATTGAGGCGGCTAAACTCAAGCTACCAGAAATTGCTCAGGTCTATCAGAAGCATAATTATAGTCAAGGTCATCAGATTCCATTGCTCTTGGCTCAGCAACAATAGTTTGTTCTAAGATTTTGAATAAAGTATTTATTTTTCAAATAGATGTATAAAGATATTCACCACTTTCCTCATATAGGTGAAAAGCGGCTCATTTTTGCTCATCGTTTTTAGAGATGAGCTGATGTTTTCTACCTATTGAAAGTCACTTAAAGCCCAAGTTTTAATGGGAAATAAATCTTTGAATTATAAAAATATAGTGATTTTATGAAAATATTTTAAGGCTATTTTTTGATTTTAACAAAATTATTCACAGACTTAAGTTAAACAACTGTTCAAAAGCTTAGAAGATCATGACAGAATAAAAATCGACAGATTAATAAATGTAAAAGCCATATGAATCACATCGAAATTGGCCAGCAAGTCACATTAGCTCAGTTTGAAAATACGATTTTTACTGTAACTAAAGTTCATCCCGATGGTTCTTTTACCGTTGAAACTATATTGCATGGCCAGCAGACTTTAAGTTATGAGAATGTGGCGCGAGAAATGTTGAGGCAGGTGCCTGCTTAATTCGAGGTTATTTTTTGTTAATACATGCAGTTTTCTTAAACCGAGTTCTGCATGCTTAATAGAAAATTTCTTCATTGCAGTGCATTGATTCAAGAAAATACTTTAGGGTCTGTTGAGAATTACCGAGAGTTAATTAAACTCGCGCACAATTGAATCATGGCTTCAAAACTCGTATCTGTTTTACAACTACGCATCGCTATACGTTTAAATTCTTTTAACTTACAGAAATAGTTTTCAATGAGATGACGCCATTTATACATAATCGTATCAAAGGCTCTCATTACTTTTCGATTAGATTTGGGTGGGATCACCACTTTCACTTTACGTTCATTGAGTTCTTGGATGAGCCAATCTGCATCAAATGCTTTATCCGCTAGTAATGCTTGAAAATCAACATCTTCAATTAAAGGTTTGGTTTCTACTAAATCGTGATATTGACCAGGCATTAATCGAAACTTAATGAGGTTGCCTAGACTATCCACTAAGGCAAGAATTTTACAGGTCATTCCACCTCGAGATTTACCTATAGACTGTTTGAAAGTCCCCCTTTTGCACCTTGCCCATGTCGATGAACTTTAACAATCGTTCCATCAATCATGGCGTATTCCAAATCAACATCTTCATTTACAGATGCAAAAATAGTTTCAAATACACCAGCTTTCACCCAATCACGGTATCTTTTAAAGACGGTATTCCATTTACCAAAATGAGCAGGTAGATCACGCCATGGACTGCCTGTACGGGCAATCCATAGGACTGCTTCTAAAAATAATCGATTATCTTTTCCACTACGACCTCGATCGGTCACTTTACCTAGGCAAAAAGGTTCCATTTTTGCCCATTGGGCATCAGTAAGTATGTATCTATCCATAGTACTATTATAAATTAATCAGTAGCCTTTGTTAATTCTCAACAAGCCCTAGTGGATAAATTCCTGTTTATTTTATAGTTACTGAAAATAACTTTCTGATGATTTCTATGGATCCTCAGAGGAATATCTTTTTTTTTGTATGGAGAAAAATTTCATATCAAGAATTATGATGTTTTATTTGCCGAATTGAACATTTTATTTAGGCCAAAAACGCTATAATAATGGTCTATATCATTGTCATTCAAAGAGTTCAGAGAAAACGATGGCCCCTTTAGATCAAATTGCAACAGCATCGGATGACCAGTCAGAGTTAACGATGTCGGTCCTTATGACGCCAGATATGGCGAACTTTTCAGGAAATGTACATGGTGGAACAATTCTGAAATTATTGGACCAGGTTGCTTATGCTTGTGCGAGTCGCTATTCGGGTAGTTATGTCGTAACCCTGTCTGTGGACAAAGTAAATTTCAAAGAACCGATTCATGTGGGTGAGCTGGTGACTTTCCTGGCAAGTGTGAACCATGTAGGTCGTACTTCAATGGAAATTGGCATTCGTGTAGAAGCGCAAAATATTCAGAAACGTACTGTACGCCATACCAATAGTTGCTACTTCACGATGGTCGCTGTTGATGAAAATGGTAAGCCTAAACAGATTCCACCGCTGAATCTGGACAATGACTGGAAACGTTGCCGTTTTGAAGCAGCTGAACAACGTAAAGTTGCCCGTCTGCAGGAAAATCATCATCCTTCATGCAGTATCTATAAAAAATCAGCGCATAGCTAAGAACTAAACTTAATTTGCTTATTAAAAAGACCTTCAATGAGAGGTCTTTTTTTTGCCTATAAAATTCATTTAACTCTGGCTTAAGCTTGTTTTTTAATCTACTATGAAACGATACGTATCGTTTTGTTTTTTTGGTTTTAAGCATGAGTGAAGAAGAAAAATGTTCACGGCGCCAGCACAGTATTCTACAGGCGGTTTCGGATGCACTGGCAGAAGGTGAATATCATCAGCTAACGATTGAAGATGTGGCTGCACGGGCAGGGGTTGGCAAATCTACGATTTACCGCTGGTGGAAACATAAATCTGAACTGGTACTAGATGCGTTTAAGCAGCGCACAGCAGGGGTATTTGAACTGGATGCTTCACAAAGCTTGCGCAGCAATCTGGTTCAACAGCTAACTCTGCTGGTTCTGGCGCTTAATCATCCGGTAGGCCGAGCTTTGCTGGTCGTTATGGCCAATCATCGGGAGCTGGCTGCAGACTTTTTTCAGCAGTATCTATTACCACGTCGAAAACAAACCCACCAATTGATTCAACAGGCCATCGAGCGTGGGGAATTACGTGCGGATTATCCTTTTGATCTGATGCTGGACACCTTATACGGGCCGATTCATTACCAGATCATTTTCTTCAACCGCATGCCGGATGATCAATATATCCAGAATCTGGTAGATCTGGCCTTAAGCCCAGCTTTGATTTCTCCCTGAGTTTAGTCAGTTCTTAAATTTGTTTTTAAAAGTTGCGTGTTATGTCTGCTAGTCCTGAGCGCTTATGGAATCGCTCCTTTATTCTGTGTTTATTGAACAATCTGTTCCTGTTTGTCTATTACTTTGCCTTACTGACCATTCTGCCGGTTTATATCATGAAAGATCTGGGCGGATCAGTCAAAGAAGCAGGTTTAGCTTTGACCCTGTTCTTAGTTTCCTCCATCGCTGTTCGACCTTTTTCTGGCATGATCATCGAGAAACTCGGCAAGAAATTGGCAATGCGCGGAGCCGGAGTTATTTTTGCCTTATTTTCCTTTGGTTATCTGCTGGTCGATAGCATGTGGTCATTATTGGCAGTGCGTTTCTTACATGGGATCTGGTTCAGCATCCTGACGACGGTCACCGTTCCCGTTGCAAATGAGTTTATTCCGGAATCTCGTAAGGGTGAGGGCATGGGCTATTTTGTCATGTCGACTAATCTGGGTGTGGTATTTGGTCCATTACTGGCCTTAACCGTAGTTCAGTTCACCAGCTTTAAAGTGCTGTTTGGCTTGCTTGCCGTGATTATCTCTATCGGCTTGATCTTTTCCTTCATGCTGAAAATTACCGAATTAGCAAAACCTCAAGCTACAGTGGTCGAAAAATCAAAATTCAGCCTGCATGACATTATTGAAGTCAAAGTGCTGGCGGTGAGTTTTGTGGCACTGCTCACGGCTTTTGCTTACTCCAGTATCATGAGTTTTATCACGCCCTTTAGTGAAACCAAGCAACTACTGGCTTATACCGGCATCTTCTTTATTGTTTTTGCGGCCTCAATGTTGTTGGTACGGCCTTGGGTGGGCAAAATTTACGACCGTAAAGGACCAAGTGCAGTTATCTATCCTTCCTTTATTTTCTTTGCGATTGGCATGATGATTGTCAGTGTCATGTCCAGCCAATGGACTATGTGGTTGTCTGCGGTATTTATCGGAATTGGTTACGGTTCATTATTTCCATGTTTACAAACTCTAGCGATTCAATCTGTCGAAAAACAGCGTATGGGCTATGCAATTTCTACCTTTTTTACCCTGTTTGATATTGGACTGGCAGTGGGTTCAGTAGTGATGGGTATGATCATTGCGCAATACGGTTTTGAAAAGACCTATATGTTCTGTGCAGTGATGGTGATTTTCACTTTATTGATCTACCGTCAATATGTGGCCAGGAAGCGACCTTCGATTTCAGCATCCTTACCGGAAGAATAAAATGGAATTAAGACATTTACGCTATTTTGTTACAGTGGCTGAAGAGCTGAATTTCACTCGGGCAGCTGAAAAACTGAATACTGTTCAGCCTTCACTCAGTCAGCAGATTAAGGATCTGGAGCGTGAAGTGGATGCGCAATTGCTGGAGCGGAATAACCGCAAGGTTGAGCTGACCGAGGCTGGACAGGCTTTTTTAAAGGAAGCTCTGTTGAGCTTAGAACATGCGGAACGTGCCGTGCAGGCAGCCCGTCAGATCGCCCATGCACATAAGGGTCAGCTGAATATCGGCTTCGTACCGGTCGCGGAAATGAAAATTTTTCCTTATATCATGCCGAATATCCGTGCACATTTTCCTGAACTGAAAGCACTGTTTCATAGCCTGACCGATGCAGAACAGTTTAGCGCGCTGAGACAGGGCAGTATTGATATTGCCTTTACCCGCTACCGAGATCAGTCGGATGAGTTTGAGTCCGTTCAGATTTTTGATGAGCCACTGACGCTGATTGTGCCGAAAAATTCTCCGGTCGCAGAAATGCCCTATGTCAGCATCAAGAAGTTTGAAAATCAGGACTTTGTGATTAGTGATGAGCAGGCTTCACCACAGCTGCATAAGATTATTGATGATTTTTTTAGGCAATCGAAACTGAACGTGAATGTGGTGCAGTATTCCACCAATATTCTGCTGAATGTCAATCTGGTCGGCATGGGGGTTGGCTGGAGTCTGGTACCAGCCTATGTGATTCCTTTACTCGGCGATAATATTGTGGTGAAGAAAACGCTGGAACCTTTACCGATGATTGCTCTCTATGTCAGTTACCGTAAAAATAACCAGCATCCTGCGATTGAACTGATTCTGAAAGTGCTTAAAGAAAAGTTTTGTGTAGACCTTTTTAAGTAAATTATTGATCTTCCATAAATGAAATGTGCTACAGAAATGATCTGTAGCACATGCTTTTTAATCGCAGAGGAAAATCGCTTTATACTGAAATTCAAAAAATAAGAAATCGGTTGAAGCAGAATGATGAAGCTCTATAACAACCCTCAGTCACGCGGCATGACCTTGCTGCCTATCCTTAAAGAACTACAGATTGAAGACCAGCTTGAGCAGGTGGAAGTTCCTTTTAAAGATATGCATCAACCTGAATATCTTCAGATCAATCCGATGGGTAAAGTTCCCTGTCTGGTTGATCAAGGCGTCGTAATTTCAGAAATGGCGGCTATTATCATCTATCTGGCAGATAAGTATCAGGACAAAGGATTGGCACCCGCTTTAGATGATCCCAAGCGTGGTACTTATTTAAAATGGATTTTCTTCTGTCATGGGCCACTGACTGAATATATTGATGTAAAAAATTTACAAGTATCTCAAGAACAGATTGAAAAGGTCCGAACCAGTTTAAGTTTTGGTAACGAAGCCGCGGTATTTGATTTTTTTAAACGAGGTTTGTCGCAGGCCAAGCCTTATCTTTTAGGTGAAAAAGTTTCTGCTGCAGATCTATATGTGGCCTATTGTCTGATCTTCGCAATTAGTACCAAAATTTTGCCGCCGTTGGAAGAATTTAAACCTTTCCTACAGCAAATGGCACGTCGTGATTCTCTCAAAGATATTTCATGGTTTGAGCAATACCGAACTTAGCTTTTATGTTCATCTATAAATAAAAACCACGCCGTAGCGTGGTTTTTTTGACTGAGGTCAATTATTTGACATGGAGCTTGTTAAATAGCGCCTGACTTGTGCTTTCTATAGATTGAGGAATCGCTAAGGCTGCCACGAAGCGGTCTGGACGCAGGATGACGATAGAGTCCTTGGTCTTGCCGAACCAGGTACGAATGTCCGTACCGATATCACCAATGGTGATCACATCTTCGTATTGCTTACGATGTTGATTAGACAACTGAACCGCAGGAATGACTTGGATAAATTTCACGCCAAGGTTTTTCCATTGCTGTATCGTTTCCTTGCTTAAGCCCCATTTCGGATCCACCCCCCAGGCAATGATGGCGAAGTCATTGCCAATCACTTCATCGAGTAATACAGTTTCACCAGACTCCAGTTTCACCTGCGGCTGAATAAACATCTTGCCGACTGGAGAGTCTTTTTGAGTATTGGCCAGCAGGGCACCATCATGATACTTCGGCATAGGCTTAAAGCGCATTTCCAGCAGGTACTGTTTGATTGGCTTAATATAGTTCAATGCATAAGCAATACCATCACGAACAAAACCTTGCCATTTTTTTGGTGGCGCAAGAACGTGGCCTGCCATCACTGAAAGATCAATCATCGCTTTGGCATGATCCTTACGTTCCACTTGGTAAGAGTCCAGTAATTCATGACTTGCTTTTCCCTGGATCACCAATGCGACTTTCCACGCCAAGTTAAAGGCATCACGCATACCGCTGTTATAGCCTTGGCCTTGCCATACCGGCATGATGTGCGCAGCATCACCAGCAAGCAGGATACGGTCAGCACGGAATTTATCTGCAATACGTGCATTGTGGGTATAGACACGTTGACGAATTACTTCGATTCCATCGGTATTCGGTAAAACTTTAGAAAGCAGTTTAGCAATATTTTCCGGTTTACTGAGTTCTTCCTGAGTTTCGCCTGGCATAACCATGAATTCGAAGCGGCGAATGCCATGCGGCAGGGCAGCTGATACATAAGGACGCACCGGGTCACAGCATAGATAAATATGTGGGGTTGCCAATGGGTCATTATCGATATCAATCACGATCCACTGGTTTGGCGCAGTTTCACCTTCGAATGGAATGTTGAGGGTACGGCGTACATAAGAGTTTCCACCATCACAGGCAATCAGGTATTGCGCACGAATGGTTTCTAAGCTGCCATTTTTAGTCTGAACATTTAAAGTTACACCCTCAGCATCCTGGCTGAAATGTGTCAGATGGCGAGAGAAAAGTACTTCAGTTTTTTTATATTGTTTGAGGCCTTCTAGCAGAACGTTATCTACTTGTGGCTGAATGAAAGCATTACGGCGGGAGAAACCAAATTCACGAGTCAGTGGCTGAATGTCTGCGAAGCAACGGCCTTTGGGTGTCAGGAAGCGCATGGCATGATTCGGGGTCGTATGCGGCAAGACCTGATCAACCAGTCCCAAAGATTGAATGGTACGCAAGGATTCATCATCAATGCCGATGGCACGCGGATAATCGATCAGACTATCTAGCTGTTCAACCACAGTGACCTGTACACCCTGTTTGCTTAAATAGTTGGCAATTGTTAAACCTACCGGGCCGGCCCCCAAAATCGCCACTTCAGTGGTGTAATTTGTATTGCTCATCGCGAATGTCCATTCCATCAATTCAGGATTGAGACTATTAAGGAACAATCAATAGCGCTAAACAAGCTAGTCCATAGTAGGTCATGTCTATCAAAAAGATTTAGTTGAAAAGAATTTTATTTTAATAAGTTATTGATAATAAATAATAATATTTAAATTTATTCATAAGATGAATGAATCCTATGATCATTTCTGGCTATAGTGAATAGCCTATAAGGTATAAAAAAGCTGAATCACGCAGTTGCATGATTCAGCCTTAGTCTACATCCGGCAGCATAGGTCAAACCTACTGGAGATTTACTGCACGAGATGTTGCTTTAAACCTGATTAACGAGTCGATGTCGACTTAGTCGTTTTTTTACCATCTTTGTCTTCTGTAGCAGCTTCAGACGCAGCAGGCTGGTCAGCAGGTCCAGCTGTGGTTACATTTGGATTTGGGTTATTCGTTGCAGGAAGTTCCTGAGTTGTCACAGTGACTTTCTGTTCCTCAGTGGTCTTCGTGTCAGTGGTGTTGTTTGCTGCAAAACTGGTAGCTGCGGCTGCAGTAAGCGTTGTTGCAAGTAAGATTTGTGTATATTTCATGTTGAGCATCCTTTTTATTACATTTATAAACTGCCGAATGACCATCACATCAATCCGGCAGGAAGTCATCCTAAGCATGAAAATTTTATGGAGCAAAGCAATTAACAAAAGCCGCACGAAGCTGTTAACCAAGCAAATACAATCATTGGAAATTTGTTTTCTTCTGTTAAATGTATAGGAAATTGTTAGCTGGAAATGTGTGTAAATATTTCAAATATAGCGTTTAAGTGAACTAGTTAACGGTTAAAAAGTACTTACTACAGACTGTTATTTTTATTTGAACCGAGATAAATAGAATCTAATCATCCAAGAATGAACATTTTTGCAAGAGTCCAGTGTTCTATAATAGTCAGGTTTACTCATTCTAATTCTATCTTTGAGAGAGAATCAATTTTGAAAGTTCTTGCCGCTCAGCAGCCTATTCCTGTACACATCATTTCCGGATTCTTGGGTGCTGGTAAAACCACTTTATTAAAATATTTACTGAGCCAGAAACCGGAGCAAGAAGTCTGGGCTGTGCTGATGAATGAGTTTGGTCAGATTGGCGTCGACCAGCAATTACTGCCTCAGGATCAGGGCTATGCAGTGAAAGAATTGCTGGGCGGCTGTTTATGTTGTAGCAGTCAGTTGCCAATGCAGATTGCTTTATCCCGGCTATTGTCAGAAACCAAACCGGACCGGCTATTTATTGAACCTACAGGACTCGGACATCCCGGGCAACTGCTGGAACAGCTCACCGAACCGCATTGGCAGAGTCATTTGAAAATGCAGGCTCTGGTCACGGTAGTCGATGGTTCACGTTTACATGATCGGGACTGGACGCATCAGAACCTGTATGCGGATCAGCTGAAAGTTGCCAATATCGTGGTTATTTCCCATGCTGATTTGATGACTGAAACTGATCATGCTGCTTTAACTGAACTCAAGTCTGAGTATCAGCCATATGCCCAGCACTGGCTGATGATAGAAAACGGACAGCTGGATATTGAGCAAATCAAACAGGATTATCAGGGTGCTTCACGTCAGATTCAGCCACTGCTCAAGCAACAGCGCCAAGTGTTGGGAGAGGTGCCGGCTGTCGTACATCAGTTGCCTTATCATTATGTTGAAAGTGCACAAGGCTATCAGGTGGCAGGTTGGAAATTGCCAAAACGCTGGCAGTTTGATTTTTATGATCTGCTGGATCTGCTTTGTGAGCAGCAGGATTGGCTCAGAATCAAAGGGATTTTTAATACCAATCAGGGCTGGAAAAGCTTTAATTTCAATCCTGATCAGTTTAATTATCAGTCTGCCGAAGAAGGCATTGATAACCGGGTAGAAGTGATTTACCAGACCTCACGTGACTGGCTGGAGTTTGAAACTGCTTTAATGCAATGCCGGATTGAGCAGGAAAAATAGCTTCGAATCTGTGTATAGAAAATAGCTAGATAAGACGAAATCTGTCCAGCAAAAAATCAATAAATCTTATATGCTAGGCGCCAAATTTGAGGATTGTATTATGGCGTTAAAAGCGACAATTTATAAGGCAGATTTGAACGTTGCCGATATGGATACCCATCGTTATGAAGACTATCAGTTGACGATGGCACTACATCCTTCGGAAACCATTGAACGTCTGATGGTACGTATTCTGGCTTATGCACGTTTTGCTGGCGAAGCGCTTGAATTTACCAAGGATCTGTTTGAGACTGATGAGCCAGCGCTGTGGGAAAAAGACCTGACTGGCCAATTATTGAAATGGATCGAAGTGGGTTGTCCTGACGAAGATAAAGTCAAAAAAGCCAGCGCACGTTGCAAACAGGTCGCAGTAGTTGCTTATGGTTCTTCAGTTGATGAATGGTATAAACGTAATTCCAAACTGAAAACGCTGTCGAATGTTGAGGTCTGGAAAATCTCGACCGCCAGCACTGAAGCGGTACAACAGTTATGTGAACGTACCATGCAGCTGCAACTGAATGTCATGGATGGCGAATGGACCTTGATCGGTGATCAGGCCCAAGCTGTAATTGAATGGGAACAGTTACAATAACAGCCAATAAGGATGCAAGTCTCGGCTTGTATCCTGATTCAGAAATTGCGTATACCTGACAATAATAAAAATGAAACAGGGATAAATATATGCATCCGGATCTTTATCGTTTGCTCATTGCCCTCGGTATTGGTGCAATTATTGGTGCAGAACGCGAATATCGCAGTAAGTCTGCCGGTTTGCGGACTATGATCATGGTCAGTCTGAGTTCCTGCTTGTTCACGATTATGTCAATCAAAATTGGTCTGGATAGTCAGGATAGGATTGCAGCCAATATCCTTACTGGCTTGGGCTTTGTTGGTGCGGGAGTTATCTTTAAAGATGAAAACCGGATTTCAGGCATTACGACAGCGACAACCATCTGGATGACAGCAGCACTGGGCATGGCAGCTGGCGCGGGTTATGAATGGCTGAGTCTGTTTGCTACTTTTATTGTATTAATCGTGCTGATTTTTCTGATCTATGTCCAAGAGGGAATAGAAACTTTAAGTCAGGCACGAACCTACCGAATTATCTGTCCTTATCAACGTAAAACCTTAGAGCAATACGAAGAATTATTTAAAACTTATAATATGAAAGTCGTTCGCAGTGTGCAGCATAAAACGGAACACCGTATTAGTGGACGCTGGATTTTAATTGGCTCCGCCGAAAATCATAAAAAATTGACTAACTATTTACTGAATGATTCAAATATCCAGGAACTCAGCTTTTAATCCTTTAAGCCTCAAAGCTAAAGGAATTCTGTCTAATCCCGTTTATACTATGCGTATTTGCCAGAGAAAGGATATTGGTCATGACCAAAGAGCTAGAAATTATTGATTTGAAAGTGGGTGAAGGTAAAGAAGCGGTTAAGGGCGCGCTTATTACGACTCACTATACTGGCTGGCTAGAAGATGGCACCAAGTTTGACTCATCACTGGATCGTGGTAACTATTTTGAAACCGTGATTGGCACTGGCCGTGTGATCAAGGGCTGGGATCAAGGGATTATCGGTATGAAAGTGGGCGGTAAGCGTAAACTAATTGTGCCTGCTCATTTGGCTTATGGTGAACGTAAAATGGGGAATATCATCCCGGCCAATTCAAACCTGATTTTTGAAATCGAACTGTATGATGTTAAAACACGTGATTGATTCACTGAAATAAGCTTCATTCATTGTGATGAGTGAATGTTGAACGGGTGAAGTCATAGCTAGATGGACTTCATCCGATGAGCTACAAAAAAAGCTTTGCACTCCCTGCTATTCGACGTAGATTATAAGAAGAATAAAGCACTTTTCAGGAAAATACTGTCTTTGCAAAACATGATAAGGAATGTCTATTCTGTAATATTGATTTGGAGCATTAGCTGGGTCCTATTAGTGATGATTCCAGTTTTCGCCCAGGCATCTCTTGAATCTTCCTCTGTCACGCAGCACAGTCAACCGCATATTTCCGAAATTCACTTTACTGAAGATCATAGTAGCCAATTGCCCCAAAATTGGCAGTTTTATCCAAACCAGTTTATTACTGAACCAAGTTCCGTACTTACTCCGCAAGAGGTTCAATTACCCGCTTCATTTAAAGACCTGACCGGTTCAAATATTGGCTATGGAACCTTTATCGGACATTTCAAAATTCCATCAGAATTTATCGGACGTCGGATCGCCGTGCATATTCCGGCTGAATATGGTGCCTATCGAATCTATATCGATGGAAAATTTATTCTGCGGCATGGGGAAATTGCGAAAACAGCGGAAGAGCAGAGAAATGAAAGGGCTCCTCGAATCGGTTATTTTGTTCCTGAGAGTGAATATTTCACCATGAGTATTCAGGCCTCAAACTATACCCATCTGCATGGCGGGATTGAACAGCCTATACGCATTGGAACAGCCGGAACTATTAACCGTCAGTATCAGCAGCTTATGATGAGCATCAGTATAGTCTGTGGACTGGTGCTTGGGGTGGGTTTTTTTACGATTCTTTTTTCAATGTTTCGGGGTTCAACAGAACGCAATAGCAAAAGTATTTTTATCTTTGGCTTGTTCATTATTTTTCTGGCCCTGCATAACTTTTTTGCAGCGCCGTATGCCTATTCGATCGTGACTAAGCTCGGTTGGCTATGGGGAACACGCCTAGAATATCTGTTCACTTTCCTGGCGATTCTATTTTTCCTCAGTTATATGTACCTGTTTAATCAGCGCTATTTGCATCGATTTATTTATAGTGTTGCCGCAGGACTTTTACTACTGAACTGTGTCGTAACCCTGTTGATCGATCCGGAAAATTTTCAACGTCTGGCCTTGTATAGTGCGATTTTCGGGATAGTCGTGGTGGTCAATTTTATCTATGGCTTTTATCAGACTTTACATCATAAAGACAATTATTCGCGCTTGACTCTCTATGCGGTCATTTTTCTATGCCTGACCTTTATAAATGACTATTTATTGCTGATCAATGTGATTGAAAGTGTGCATCTGTCTTTTATCTCGACCAGTCTGTATGCTGTGATCATCATGTTTCAGCAGTCGCAAAATTATGCCCATCAAACCTATGCGACAGAGCAGTTGAATATGAATCTGAAAGAGTTAAATAATTCACTCGATCAGAAAGTCAAAGCACGTACCGAGCAATTACGTGAACTGAATGCCAAACTCGAACATCAGGTGAATATTGATGCTTTGACGGGTGCCTTTAACCGCCGTGCTTTAAATGACCAAATCCAGCAGCAGTTTTTATACTGTCAGCAACATCCACACAGTACACTGATTTTTGCCATGCTCGATGTCGACTATTTTAAAAACTACAATGATTATTATGGGCACTTAAAAGGAGATGAAATTTTACAGAATCTGGTCAAGGTCATTCAGACGGTACTCCCCGAATCCGCGTATTTAGCCCGTTATGGTGGAGAAGAATTTGCGATTCTACTTACTGATGTACCTGTCCAGCCAGCATTTCAATCTCTGGAAAAAGTCTTAATCAAGATTCGCGAACAGCAATTTGAACATTTAAATCGCACAGATGATAAATCCTATGTCACGGTCAGTATGGGCATTTCCTGGATGGATCAAACACATCCATATCCAGATATTCATGCACTGATGAAAGCGGCAGATGTACAGTTATATGCGGCTAAGCAGGCAGGGCGAGATCAACTTAAAATGACATAAAAAAGTTTTAATTTTAAAAAGCGTATTTATATAAATGATAATTTTCTTCATTTTCCGATTGAGGATTCGGTGAGAAAAATCCATTTTTTTGATAATAACTTAAAGCTGTTTGAGTCGATTGGACTTTAATTTTATGGATATTTTTACGCACTAAGGATTTGTGCATCTGATCAAAAAGCTGGGTGCCAACCCCGAGTCGCTGGAAACGTGCAGCCACATAGTGCATCAGGATTTCTCCAGTGTCACTGACCAGCAAAAAGCCGACAATCTGATCATTCAAAATATACACCCAACAGTCGTTATAAAGCATTTCCACAATTAACTGGGCGTGATTAAACTGCTCCAGCCAGCGCTGGATCACGCTGTCTTCACGTTGATGATCCAAAATACAGGATTGAATACTGTCGTGGATGACCTGAATTATTTGAGGTATATCTTGAATCTTCCCTTCACGAATCATAATTTTATTCATTTACTCGACCATAAAGAGGGACCTTTTATTTGAAGGAAAATGCTCAGAAAAACAAATACCAATCGTGTAGCTTTTTGAGTGCATTTGCTAAAGAACCAAGAGTTGATGATCGATTCTGTAGTGATTTGTCTGATTTATTTATCTTGATCAATATTGGCCTTCTGGTTTAATTCTAATTTTTAACAAGATTTTAGACTATCATTTCAAATTGAATAATGGGAAATAAGGCTCAACCGAAGAAAAAATCCAAGAAGATCTAAAAAAATCCTCATGTTTGCTGTACAAAAAATAGACTTGTGTTAAGTTAAAAGAAGATCGCCAAATCAAGAATTGGCAGACCGTGATAAAAATAAAATTAACCACACGAGATGATCAATGATTCTTAAATTCCTGATTTTTTCATGTCTAGCCCTGATAATTTATGCGATGTGGTTTATCGGCATGAAAATCTATAAAACCCAGCGTTATGTAAAAAGTAAACGTGTCAAAAAAGCGGACCCGATTTCCAGGAATGCTGAAGAGAATCAATCTGATTCTCAGGAAACCTTGCATGTGGTCGATGCCTATGAGCTGGAACTGTTTGATGACGTGGCGCAATTATTTTTCCAACATCAGGTTCAGATTCAGGATCGCAATGAAGCAGAGCAGTTACAGCAGGAATTGCTCCGTAAGATGCCGATGCATACCGGTACACAAATCCGTCAGATGGATTTAGGCGAATGGTCAATTTTCTGGAATTTTTATGACCAGTCACTGGAGTATTATGTCGGCCGTTATGGGGTATTTTATGCCCATGTCGACCGTTTCGGCGAGGAACACCGTCAGGAAATCCGAACCAATGTTCAACAGGCACGTTATGCTTAAGCAGCTAAATGCTTAAATGCTCTAGAAACTAAAATCAAGCTGCATATTTGAGTTGATGTAATTCGCTGAACTTGGTAAGCACTTCATCCCAGAGCTGTTCTGCGCCCTGACGGAAATAACCCATATGTCCCATATGCTTGAGTCCATAATCAGCTGCCTGAATATTGATATAATGCAACGGAGCCTGACGATAATGTTGCATAAAGGCTTGTCTGGATTCAGGTAAGGCCCAGGCATCATCAAGCGCGGCTACGGCATAAATAGGTGTTTTTACCGCGGCATAATGGGCATGCAGGTCTTTCAGTTCAGGATCGGCAAAGAAATAGGTCGGATTTTTACACCATTTGCGCCACTGACGATAAACATCACGTGGCAAGTCAGCGCCCATATTTAAACGGTTCCATGGCAAATAACCTGTCACTGCCACCATCGGTGGGAAAACAATATTCCAGATTACCTGAACCTTGATTCTTTCAGTTAAAGGCATATAACCATGCCAGCCAGCACCAGTGCCAAAGCAGTACATTGCTTCAATGCGATCATGATATTTGCTTAATCCCAAGGCCTGTCCGCCATAGGAATGGCCAATCATATAGATGTCCAGACCGGTTTGGCTGAGATAATCAATCGCAGCGCTGAGATCATATTGCCCCCAGTCCAGATAGGACATCTTAAAATTCTTTAACCGTTTAGGTGCAGAATCAGCCACCCCGCGATAATCAAAAGTCAGTACCTGAAAACCTGCATGTGCTGCATAATCGGCAAAGCGCCGGTAAAAAGCTTGGGGAACACCTGTCGCACAGGCGATGACAATATTGGCTTTGGCATATTCACTGCGGTAAAGCTTGCCGGTTAAGGTATAGCCATCTTCTGCCAAAAACTGCACGGTTTCAACCTGAACTTTTCCTTGTTGCATACTGGATATCCTTATACGTGGATTGAATCAGGGGAGGTGAATCTATATTATTTTTAATCTGATCTAAGCCATGATGTCAAAACTCACGAGTCGTAAATGACATCTATGCTTACCTATATGGCATGTAATCGCCTCATACAAAAGGAAGGGCTGCCTCATGCTGATTGATTTTCATCAGGCACAATTACAGAAATTTATGGCTTTAGCGACTCAGGTTGAAGCAGAACCGGAACACTATTTACAGTTTGATTCCGTTTCTGATTTTTATAAGGCCAGCTGGTTAAAGAAATTTCCTGCGGGTACGGTCTGGTATGCTTCCGGCCTAGATGATGGGGCAGAAGAATTTCATGCGGTCATTGAGTATCGTGAAGTTCAGCTTTTACTCAGCTGTGGACCCTGTATATCTGCAAAAATTGCCTGGAAACATTGACCTCAATGCCAATTTTTCTCAATAAAAAAATAATGACAGCCGATGTAAAATTGACTTAAATAGCTTATCTTCTCTGTCAGATGATTCATTTGACTTAATTTGAGTCCATAACCCCTAATAAAAATAAGGAAAATAGATATGGCCCACCAGTTTACCGTAAATGCAATTATTCGCGGTGTTTCGATTGATGAATTTAAACGTCTGGCAAATGACATCAGTTTGCATGAAGCGGTTTGTCATCGGATCCCTGCTCAAAATATGGAAATTCTGGTTTCAGAAAAGCAGGGACACCTGTATACCCTGAAACGTGCCTACAATCTGGATGTCAAAATCCCAGATATTGCCAAAAAACTGCTAAAAGATGCATTTCGCTTGCAACGTACCGATGTCAGCAATTTAGAAGAAATGACTTCTGTTGTGGAACTAGGTGCCAATCTGCCAATTGAAGCCAAATGTCAGCGTGCCGTTACAGGTGATGAACAGCAGATCCAGTTCCAGTTAAACTGGACGGTGAATGTGAAAGTGCCTTTGGTCGGTGGCATGCTAGAAAAACATGCCGAAGGTGAAATCCGTAAGTTCAGTGAAATCGAGATCAGCATCGTGGAAGATGAGCTACGCAAGAATCTGACAGCTTAAGCTCGTATTTTTACGATTAGAAAAAGAGCCTTTGAGTCAGGCTCTTTTTTATTTTAGGCTGTTTTTTCAAATTTGCTGCGGTAAAGCAGGGCAGTGAATAGGGTCACTAGACACACAGTCCAGATATAGTACAGGGCACCAATATTACTATACAGGCTCAACCATTGCACCAGTGGCAAGGTGATTCCACCTGCAATCGCATAGGCCAGATTATAGGAAAATGAAATTCCGCTGAAACGGATTTGTGCCGGGAACATTTTCACCATGCTATAGGACACCATGCCCACGGTTCCTGAGCTTAGACCGAGCAACATGTAAAGCATGAACACCGTTGACGCTTCAACATGACCCAGACTGTGATAAAAAATCCCGGCCATTGCCGCGACAAAAATAGAGCCAAGTAAAATGACCTTGCCTGCACCGAAACGGTCAGCCAGTACACCCGCAATAATGCAACCGAGCATTTGCATCAGGATCGCAGCACTTTGCATTTTGAATGCATCAGCACGTTCGAAGCCAAAACTAGCCCCCAGCAGATTCGGCATCGCCAGAATCAAGACCACCACACAGCCGGTCAGGAACCAGGTAAATAACATCCCGATGCCTACAGCAGTTTTGTGGCTTAACAGCACTTGCTTGACCGGTAATTCTTTAGAAAGCTCTTTTCGAGCTTGCATGGCTTTAAAAACTGGAGTTTCTTTCAAATAACTGCGCAGGTAAAGGGCAATAAAACCGAAAATCCCACCCAGAATGAATGGAACGCGCCAAGCCCAGTCTTTGATTTCCGCTTCAGTGAACTGAAGTGAAATAAATAACGACATTAGGGCACCAAGTAGAATCCCGAGCGATAGGCCGGCAGTCAGCAAACCATTGGCAATCCCAATTCGGCGTTCTGGCACATGCTCTGACACAAAGGTCCAGGCAGCCGGAATTTCACCGCCAATCGCAATACCTTGAATAACACGCATCAATAGCAGCAGTAATGGTGCAGCATAACCAATACTTTCAAAGGTTGGCATGATCCCGATCATGAGGGTCGGTAGCGCCATCAGCAAGATGGATAGACTGAATAGACGTTTACGACCGATCAGATCCCCAAAATGTGCCATCACCACACCACCGAGTGGGCGGAAGAAATAGCCTGCAGCAAAGATGCCATAGGTATTCAGCATGGCCCAAAATGGACTCAGGGTACTTGGAAAGAACAGTTCGGAAATTAGTTTGGCGTAGAACACATAAATGACAAAATCATAGAATTCCAGTGCGCCACCTAGGGACGATAGTCCGAGGGTGCGTTTATCAGCACGGCTCAGATAGGGTTGTGCATTCATGTGGTCGTTCCATTATTTAATATCCATGACTTGAATGCTGATTTTAAAGAAGGGTTATTTTCTTGAATAATCAATCTTTCTTTGTTTAATCTAAACTAAAAGTTATTAAAATTTGAACGAACGAAATTATTTGGAATATTTTGATTAATTATTTTCCTGTTAAGTGAAGTTTTTAAGGCAACCATAAGCTGGATTTCGACATACTACTTAAAACACAGCTTATCTTTTTTAGACGTATTTATTCATTTTAGTATGATGTTCATTCTGTAATTTTCCCTCTAAGATAGAGTTAAATGAAAAAAATACAGGATAGCGCGATGACAAATACCTTGGCGGTGGCACAGCAAGGTGAGGCCATTTTAACCCTAATTGCCAGTCCGGTCACACAGGCTGAATTTGACAGTGACTGGTTGCGGCAATTTAACAGCGCCTTGATGGAGACCATGCAACAACGTCAGGGCGTGGGCATTGCAGCACCGCAGGTTTATGTCTCTAAACGCATTATTATTGTCGCATCACGGCCCAATTTACGTTATCCAGACGCGCCGTATATGGAAGCTGTGACCATGATCAATCCGGAGATTATCAGTACTTCAGCTACACAAGTATTGGGTGAGGAAGGCTGTTTAAGTGTGCCCGAGCAAAGAGGGAGGGTAGTTCGAGCAGAAGAGATTCAGGTACGTTATTTTACGTTAGAGGGAAATGAAATGGTTCAAGTGTTCAAAGGCTTTCCGGCACGAATTGTACAGCACGAAATTGACCACCTGAATGGAATTCTATTTGTAGAGAAGCTTGCAGAAGCATAATTACTTGGTCTGAATTGCAGTGCCATAAGCAAAGACTTCAACCATACCGCCTTGCATGCCAAGTTCAGTCGTACTGAGGCGGATTCCCATAATCTGGTCAGCGCCCATTTTTTCTGCTTCCAGTTTTAACCGTACTATAGCTTCACGTCGTGCCCGTTCAACGACACTCTCATAACTGGTCAAACGACCACCTAACATGTTTTGCACATTAGCAATCGCATATTTAAAGTAATCATGTGAAATGACCACATTGCTGCTGATCATATGACCGGGGAATGTAGATTCGTTAAAACGGCTATTATTGACCCGGATATAAGCTAAACGCTGTTCCTGCTCATCCAGATATTGCAGATGCTTGCGCTCGTTATAGCGACCAAAACCGAAACCCACGCTGAACAGAATGGCAAAAATGACAATCTGTATAATCAATCCGTCCATGCATTAGTTCGCCTGTGGAAATGGATCAGGCAGTTTAGGCATGACTGGATCAGCGATGACTGCTGTGCCATAAACAAACAGTTCAGAAGCACCTTGGGCAATATTTGAGGTAGAAAAACGAATACCCACAATCGCATTGGCACCCATACTGCGAGCTTTTTCAATCATCCGGTTCATGGCTTCCTGACGGGATTCTTCCAGTAATTCGGTATAAGCGGTCAACTCGCCGCCGACAATATTTTTCAGGCCGGCCAGCAAATCACGTCCAACATGCTTACTGCGCACAGTACTGCCATAGACCACATCGATTTGCTGGCGAATGGTATGTCCCGGTACAGATTCCAGATTGCTTAGTAACATTCATATCCCTAAATTAGAAAAAATACTTTGATTATTATTACACTTAAAATAGATAGTTTAGTCATTATAAATTTCTTCAGATGACTCAGGCAGCTGGGGTAAATACTTTGTTTGGATCACCCCTTGAGCTGACCAATAGGGAAGTTCAAGTTCAGTAATACCTTCTGCATAAGAAGCCAATTCATACAATGGATAGACAAATACAATTCCATTGGCATTGAAATAGAAATTATCACTTACTTCAAATGCATTTTGCTCAATATGATGTTGTTCAAGCCACTCACGATTATGTTCGTAAAGTTCAGTTTTGAGTTTTTCTTTGCTTGCAGGTGCCAAAATATCATTCAGGCTTAAACGCTGCTTGGTATTGAGATCAAAAATAACGTAGTCACTATGATGCATACCATGTGCAGCGCCTGCTGGGTAATATTCGGAAAAGTATGTAAAGTTTGCGATATTGTAATGCTGACCGATATAACGTACAGCAGTGGTACTGTAGTTGGTTGATGGCATTTCAGGATCAAGAGTGACCTCTACAGCAGGTGATTTGTCGAAAGCTTCAGCATGGTCTTTTTGTAAACGCTCCAAAAAATATTGGTTTAACCAATTTACATTCGTTTTCACTGTTTGCAGATGATATTTAGTGCAACTGGCAAACTCATCCTCACTGGCTGGATGGCATACTTCATTTTTACTGAGCTGTACACGTTCAGTTTTAGCCTTAATCAACGGTAAGCTTTCTTTTTCAGCGACGGTTTCCGCTGTTGGTTCAGGTTTTGAATCTACTGTATTTTTTTGTTGGCATGCGGTTAAGAAAATTGAACTTACCAAGGCAGATAACAATATTTTTTTCATCGATTTACATTTTATAAAGTGTTAAGTCTCATCCAATTGAGTATACAGATTTCTTGATTCAATAAAATATATCGGCTATTGGACCAACGTATAAAAAAAGCCCACCGAAGTGAGCTTTTCTGAAAAAGAGATTAAGCTTATTTTGCCTGTTCGGCACGACGCTGTTCGGTCACAGACGGGCGATACGGTACGGTGTCTGAAGTGTTAACTTTCAAACCACCACCAAGACTCTTGTACAGCTCAACCTGGCTGTTCAGATTCGCCTGTTCAAGTAATAACAAACCTTGTTCCGCTGCATATGAAGCACGTTGTGCATCCAGTACAGTCAGATAGCTGTCAATACCGGCACGGAAACGTGCTAGAGACAGGCGGTAAGTCGTGTTAGTCGCATCAACCAGACGGCGTTGAGCAGCAATACGGTCACCAATATTCTGACGTACCGCCAGGGCATCATTCACTTCACGGAATGCAGTCTGAATGGATTTTTCATAATCTGACAGCGCAATTTGCTGATCTGTTTCAGAAATACGAATATTGGCCTGACGTGTACCCCAATCGAAAATTGGAATATCCAGACTTGGGCCTATAGACCACGCAAAACTGCCAGATTTGAACAGATCACCCAGATCCGCAGATGCAAAACCTGCAGAACCCGTCAGACTGATGGTTGGGTACAGACGTGCACGGGCAGCCCCAATATTGGCACCTGCCGCAGACAGACGGTATTCAGCTGCACGTACATCCGGACGGTTAATCAGCAGGTCACTTGGTAAGCCTGCACCTAGGGCCGCATTAGAGGTAATGCGGGTAACACGTTGTGCCGGTAACAGGTTGGCCGGTACGGGTTGACCTACAAGCAGATTTAACAAGTTTTGTGCCTGAGCCACCTGGGTGCGATAGTTGGCAACATCATTACGTGCAGTTTCAACAGAAATCTGTGCCTGACGTACTGGAAGTTCGCTATCGATCCCCACATCAAAACGTTTCTTGTTCAGGTTGTAAGATTCAAGCTGGGCTTTCAGCGTTTGCTCAGCCAGCGCCAGATTGGCATTGGCAAATGAGTAACTCAGCCATGCTTGGGCCACCTGACCGATCAGAGAAATCTGAGTCGCATCACGCGCACTTTGAGTCGCCAGATAAGTATCCAGTGCATTGTCACGCAAGCTACGCACACGACCCCAGAAATCCAGCTCAAATGCAGTTACGCCTAGACCGACATTATAAGTCGTTACAGCGCCACGGCTTTGCGGGTTGTTACTGCCAGTATCCTGACGTAACACGCTGCCGCTCGCACCAATGGTTGGCAGGCGGTCATTTTCAGAAATCTGATAAGCCTGTTGGGCACGCTGAATGTTTAATGCGGCAGTACGCAAATCACGGTTATTGGTCAATGCCAAGTCCAGTACCTGTAACAGGCGCTGGTCAGCAAAGAATTCTTTATAACCCTGTTCTGCTACAGAAGTACCTGAAGCATTGGTATAACTGCTTGGGATATTTGCCTCTGCAACGGGCTCTGGGCCACGCATGCTTTGACATGCAGTCAAAGCAAGCGCGAGGGCAGATACCGCAATGCTACGACCTGTAATAGACCATATATTTTGCATTACGACTAGTACTCCTGATTTTGTTGTTTTGGTTTGTATTTAAAGATACTTCGAATCCACACGTAGAATACAGGAATAAAGAAGATACCTAAAAGCGTCGAACTGATTACACCACCGAGGACACCGTAACCGACAGAGTGCTGGCTACCCGCACCGGCACCTGAAGCAAGTGCTAGTGGAAGTACACCAAAACCGAAGGCAAGGGTGGTCATGATAATTGGACGTAAACGCATTTTTGCCGCATGCAGGGTCGCATCAAACAACTCTTCGCCCTGTTCCTGCAGCTCTTTGGCGAACTCCACAATCAAGATTGCGTTTTTCGCAGAAAGACCAATTACGGCGATAATCGCTACCTGGAAGTAGATGTTATTCGACAGGTTCGGGTCTTTAAACAGAATCATACCGCCAAAGGTCAATAGTAATGCACCCACGATACCTAGTGGTACAACCAGAAGAACCGAGAATGGAATTGACCAGCTTTCATACAATGCAGCCAGACATAGGAACACGATCAACAGTGAAAGCGCGTACAAGAATGGTGCTTGTGCGCCAGACTCACGTTCTTCCAGAGACAGACCAGTCCATTCATAGTCGAAACCTTGCATGCCCATTTCAGGAAGCTTGGCAATGATTTCTTCCATTGCGCGCATTGCATCACCTGAGCTCACACCCGGTGCTGGTGTACCCTGAATGTTCATCGCAGATACGCCGTTATAGCGTTCCAGACGAGGCGAACCATAGGTCCATTCGCCGGTTGCGAATGCCGAGAACGGAACCATTTCGCCACGGTTGTTACGAACATACCACTGGTTCAGGTCTTCCGGCATCATACGAGAGCTGGCTTCACCCTGAACGTACACTTTTTTCACACGACCACGGTCAAGGAAGTCGTTAATGTACGAACCACCCCACGCCATGCTCATGGTGCTGTTAATTTCAGAAATGCTGACACCTAAAGCACCGGCTTGTGCATGATCGACAATCACACGGTACTGCGGGTTATCTTCCTGACCATTTGGACGGACACCTGCAAGACGTTTGTCTTGTGCAGCCAGACCCAGAACAGTATTACGCGCTGCTAAAAGTTGCTCATGGCTTTGACCACTTGCTGCTTTTAACTGCATGTTAAAGCCGGCAGACACACCCAGTTCAGGCATCGCTGGCAATTGTAACGGCATGATGTAAGACGCATCTTTCACAATCATGTTCAGTGCCATACCACGTTGGATAATTGCACCGACCTGTGATTCTGGTGTGGTACGTTCAGACCAGTCTTTTAGTTTAATAAATGCCAGACCAGCGTTTTGACCTACACCTGTGAATGAGAAACCAGCCACACTGAAGACAGATTGGACATGATCTTTTTCATTTTCCAGGAAGTAACCGGTCATGGTATTGATGACCTTATCGGTACGTTCTAGGGTTGCATTTGGTGGCAACTGTACCAGCGTCATCACGACACCTTGGTCTTCATCAGGTAAGAATGAAGAAGGAAGTTTCTGGAAGATCAGCACAATAATCCCGATCACCACCGCATAGATGATACCGGAGAAAATCTTGTGGTGGGTCATACGATTGACACCGCCCTGATATTTCACAGAAACACGGTCAAAGCTATGGTTAAACCAGCGGAAGAAACGCGCAGCCGGGTTGTTGCTTTGCGGCTTGTTCGGATCATGCTGTTTCAGAATGGTCGCACACAGGGCAGGGGTAAAGGTTAAGGCCACCACCAGAGACAGAACCATTGCTGTGACCAGCGTGATTGAGAACTGGCGATAGATAACCCCTGTAGAACCACCAAAGAATGCCATTGGTACGAATACTGCAGACAGTACAGAGGTAATACCGATCAGCGCACCAGAGATCTGTTTCATCGACTTTGCAGTCGCGCTCACAGGATCAAGATGCTCTTCAGCCATGACACGTTCAACGTTTTCAACCACAACGATCGCATCATCGACTAACAGACCAATTGCAAGAACCATCGCAAACATGGTCAAGGTATTGATCGAGAAGCCGAAGATATTAATGATTGCAAAAGTACCTAATACAACCACTGGAACGGCCATGGTTGGAATAATCGTTGCACGCCAGTTCTGCAAGAACAGGAACATTACGATGAAGACCAGAATGACCGCTTCAATGAGAGTATGAACCACCGATTCAATCGATAACTGAATGAATGGTGTGGTATCAAATGCCAGTGTATCTACCATCCCTTGAGGATAGTTCGGACGTAACTGTTTTAAACGCTCTTCAACTGCTTCAGCGGTATCCAGCGCATTGGCACCAGTTGCAAGTTTAATCGCAACACCGCCAGCTGGTTTACCGTTAAATTTAGAATCAAACTGGTAGTTGTCTGCACCCAGTTCTACACGTGCGACATCGCCCAGACGGACTTGAGCACCTGAAGTGGTATTTTTCAAGAAGATGTTTTCGAACTGTTCAGGTGTTTGCAGCAGACTTTGCGCATTCACCGTCGCATTCAGCACCTGACCTTCAATCTGTGGCGCACCACCTAATTGAC
This sequence comes from Acinetobacter sp. YH12241, assembly GCF_013417535.1. NCBI lineage: Bacteria > Pseudomonadati > Pseudomonadota > Gammaproteobacteria > Moraxellales > Moraxellaceae > Acinetobacter > Acinetobacter sp. YH12241. Next base: position 91,210 of record NZ_VPDQ01000004.1, read on the forward strand.
CGACAGCCACCTGAGCGTTCTGGGTACGGATTGCCTGAGCCACATCACTTGGAGTCACTTGCAGACTAGCCATTTTGGCTGGATCCAGCCAGATACGCATTGCATAAGAACCACCAAAGACCTGAACTTCACCAACCCCGGCCACACGGCTTAAAGGTTCAGAAATATTTGAGTTCACATAGTCTTTAATGTCATCTGCAGTCAGGCTGCCATCAGGCGAATAGAAAGCTAATACCTGAAGGAAGCTGGCACCAGATTTGGTAACACGTACACCCTGACGTTGTACATCATCAGGCAAAAGTGCAGTCGCTGACTGTAACTTGTTTTGTACCTGTACCTGTGCGATATCAGGATCGACACCCTGTTCAAAGTTTAAGGCGATGGATGCCTGACCGTTACCGGCACTGTTCGAAGAAATATAACGCAAGCCATCCAGACCGTTCATCTGCTGCTCGATGATCTGCGTTACTGTATTTTCTACAGTCGCTGCAGATGCACCCGGATAAGTCGCAGAAATGGTGACTGTCGGTGGCGCGATCGTCGGATATTGAGCAATTGGCATTTTGCTGATGGTCAAAATACCCGCCAGCATAATTACCAATGCAATCACCCATGCAAAAATCGGGCGATGGATAAAGAATTGAGCCATGAACCATTACTCCTTATGCATTTGCAGCAGGTTTTTGTTCAGGTTGTTTCTTTGCATCATCTGCCTTTTTTGCATCTGCTGCAGGTTGCTGTGCAGCTGGTTGAGCAGCACCTTGTGGGGCAGCCGCTTGAGGTTGATAAGGTTTAGGCACCACTTGCTGTTCAGGTTTTACCTTAGCAATACCGTCAACAATCACTTTATCACCCGGATTAAGACCTTCGGTTACGATCCAGTTGCTGCCTTGAGTCCCGACTGTCGTTACTGGACGTGGAGTCACTTTATTATCAGCACCCACCAGCATCGCCATGGCTTGACCAGTAGGCGTACGGGTTAACGCCGCTTGTGGAATCATGAAGGCATTTGGAATTTCACCCTGTACGATTTGCGCTGTGGCAAACATACCTGGCAGAAGTAAATGGTTCTTGTTCGGGAATACTGCACGTAAAGTCACAGTACCTGTTTCAGGGTTCACGCTGGCATCCGAGAATGCAAGACGGCCTTCGACAGGGTAGATGCTGCCATCTTCAAGCTTTAACTTCACTTTGGTGTTGTTTGAGCTGTTGAGGTTGCCTTTGCTTAGCTGTTGACGCAGGCGCAGCAGTTCAGCACTGGATTGGTTGATATCTACATAGATTGGATCTAGACGCTGAATCGTAACCAGTGGTTCTGTCTGATTTGCAGTCACTAACGCACCCGCCGTAATCGAAGAACGGTTAGTTTGACCAGAAATCGGGGCACGTACGGTTGAATAGCCCAGGTTGATTTCAGCATTACGTAAAGTTGCACGGTTTGCATTCAAATCAGCTTCAGCCAGTTTGACCTGTGCTGCAATGTCATCGTATTCCTGTTTAGAAATGGCATTGGTACCGACCAGTTGACGGTAACGGCCTTCTTTAACACGCAATACACCTAGATTCGCTTCAGCACGGGCAATCGCAGCACGAGCATTATCGACAGTAGTACGGTTAGTGCTTGAATCGATTTCATACAGTGCCTGACCTTCACGGACATAGCTACCTTCAGTGAATAAGCGTTTAAGCACCACACCACTAGCCTGTGGACGTACTTCAGAAATCTCAAATGCTGTTGTACGACCTGAGAGCTCTACAGACTGCTCGACACTTTGTGGCTGTGCAACAAGAATACCGACTTCAGTCGGTGGCATTTGCTGCTGAGCACCAGCTTGCTGGCCCTCTTTAGGATCTTTGCTACAACCAACAAGTGCAAGACTTGTTGCTAATGCGCAAGCAGTCAGGGCGGGTGCCCAAAGCTTTGCAGACATCATTGTTCCACCTCAATTGGATTCTTATCTAAATTTTTTTATTTGTGAGCCGTGCAATATCTGATCCAGACCATATACCACAACGAAATCCAAATAAAACTTATACTCCAGCCGGATATGACATCTGAAGGAAAATGTACACCTAGATAAACTCTTGAAATACCCATAATCAGCATCCATGCACCTGCACCCATCCAGATGATGGTATGTCGGGGATGTTGCCGATATATGAATATTGCCAGACAGCCGAGACAGGCTGCATAGACGCTATGGGCACTCGGGAAGGAGCTTCCATAGCTTTCAACCAGATGAAAAGACTCTGCTGGTCGAGGTCGGGCAATACTGAATTTTAAAAGCCAGCCTAGGAGAATTCCTCCGATAATTCCGATACATATAAAAATTACGCTTGCATACTTTTTATACCACAGTAGAAAAATACACCATAGTGTGGATAAAAATAATACAAATGGCATGCCACCTATCACTGATAAGGACTGATTAATTTGATTTAAAAATTCTGTGCGATAGCCGCTAATCCATTCTATTGCAAGCACATCTAACTGGCTTAAAGTTGCAATATCAAGAAATAACACACTGAAAATTAAAAATAAAATTCCGACAATAAGTAACAAGTAATGCATGCCAAAAATCCTTGTCCTTTTAACCGTTATTCAACCGGTTAACTGTCTGCGCTAAAGTGTACTTGCCAGTACACTTTTTTTCAAGAGTGCGTATTTTATGCAAATTCCATTTTTTATTTATGGGATTTTGTACCTAAATGCCCAAATATTCTCGCAATTTTACAGTTTTGTGGATGTATGATTTTCGTCAATTTCAATGGTTTGCTTCGGCGGCCAGAAAAACTCACTTGGGCGAGTAAGAAAGTGGGTCATGACCAGTTTAGCGAGCGGTTTCCATTGTTCGAAACGCACCCGTCGTGCGCGTAATGCCACAATAATGGTCAGGCTAAAACTTACAAAAAGGTTAGTCAGGCCAATCAGCAGAACACCCAAGAAAGAGATAATGATGAGTCCAATATCTGGACCATTGATATTGATCAGTCCTTGGATAAAGTTGGCAGAGGCAAAGGCAATATGACGAATATCTAAAGGCAGACCGAGAATGAAACCGATGGTACCCATACTGCCCAGCATAACCCCAAAAATAAAATTACCCGCCAGTGCACCCAGATTACGTTCAATATAATCGGCAAATCGATGTAAACGTTCTTGTCCCATCAGTTGCGACAGGCGCACATGAGCTCTCAGACGAGGACCAACCTTCCGATACACTGCCATATTATCGAAATAACCGGCTAATAGGCCTGACAGGAACAAACATACTCCAGCCACTGCTGCATGAGGAATTGCCAAAGAAGTAAATGGATTCAGGTCATATAAGGTTTTAGCTGCTTTGGCATGCGTCATTAATGGCTCATGTAGGGCAAACTCCCACATCAGGGCAATCAGTGCTGCAACCGGGATTGCGATTGAAATGTTCCCAAGAATCGCGACAAACTGGGTCCGAATGATATTCACGATCAGTGCAGCCAGTTCAGCAATCTGGGCGGTTTTCGAACCCTTACGCTGTTGTACGGTAGAAGCCAGTGCAGCTGCGGTCATCGCCGGCTGTTTGGTTGCAACGGTAAAGTGCAGCACATGAATGAGCATAAAACCGAGCGAATAGTTCATGCTATAGCTAAAGGCTTGCATTAAAGGTGCCATGGTGACACGCGCCATTAAAACTTTCAGCGAAGCCATAAAAGCAATGATGACACCGGCACCGGCTGCCGATTTGTACATGGCCAGAAAGCCTTGCTTGTCGGTACTTACGTAATGTTCACCAGTCTTACTGGCATTTTCAGTTACCTGCAAAGCCAGGAGTTCACTATTGGTAGTCAGTAAGGCACGTACACTGCGTTCGCTATAAATCGCTTCGGTAATATCTGCGATAAACAGACCAATGGACTGGTAACGCAGGTCATCGTCATCCAGCACCATATTCAGCAGGATTTCAATCCGTTCCAGACACTGTTCCAGCAAGGCCAGCATATAGGTCAGGCTGACACTGACCCCAATCCGTTTGGTAGAGCGGCGAATTTTGGCAACAACATCATGACACTGCTCCAGCATCACCAGGGCTTGCGAGGCATCTGGCGGTGTAATCGCATCCACCAGTTCTACAGTGTTATAGCGTTTTTTATATTCCTGGATAAATTCAATAATCTCACGGTTTTGCACCAGAAAAGGTGATTCATATTCCATGAGCTCAGGCTGGGCATTGATAAATTCAGGATGCAAACCGATCCCACTCACGCGGTAGGACAGAATGGTTAGTGCTTTAATGATCTGATCTTTGATTCGGGTTTTTTCTACCTGATTAGAATGACCCTGATTCACAACAGCAAAAAGTCGCTGCCAATCCGCTTCATCAAAATAATCCAGCCAGTATTTATCGGTGCGTAAATAGAAAATTTTGCGGAACAATTCCTGAAGCTGCAGATGATCTGGAATCACCGGCAGGATATGCGCTCCGATTCGCTGATTCAGCTGGTTCCAGAAACCATCCAAAGAAAGAATCCCGGTATCGGAAAACAGGCTGGCTTGTTTATAACGATTGATAACTCTTAAAGTGAAACTTTGTAAGGTTAAGACTGCATTGGGAGTGAGCAGTAAAGCCCGGATAAATGCATTAAATTTTGTTTCGATTTCTTCTGTATTTCTGCTGTCTTCTGGGCGTATACGTTCTACAAGTTGGATGAGCAGATTCTCATCCAGCACCGCTTGTGGTTGTTCAAGCTGGTGCTGCATGCTTTGAAAAATATCAAGAAAATTAATATGCATAGGCGAGGTAAGCGGCTATTGAATCCGGTGAAGAGCCAGTTTGGCTAGATTAACGAGGGCCTGACGATACTCTGAATCGGGTAGTGCATTCAAGGCTTGAATTGCAATTTCTGTTTCTTCAGTTGCACGCTGGCGGCAATAATCCAAGGCGCCAGAATCATTTACGATCTTGATGACTTCTGCCAAATGATCTGTTCCGCCCGTTGCAATACTGCGACGGATAATTTCATGTGATTCACCTGTAGTATTCTTCATGGCAGCAATCAATGGCAGGGTCGGTTTGCCTTCCATCAGGTCATCACCGATGTTTTTACCTAGGGTTTCAGCATCAGATGTATAGTCCAGAATGTCATCAATAATCTGGAAAGCATTACCGAAGTGACCGGCGAATTTACGTAACGGTTCACGGAACTCAGTCTTGTCGGAAAGAATAGCGGCACCTTCGGTCGCCAGTTCAAACAGGCGAGAAGTCTTGCCATGAATAATGCTCAAATAGGTTTCTTCTGAGGTTTCTGGCTGATGTTGCGATTGCAGTTGCAGAACTTCGCCTTCGGCAATTTCGCAGGTACCCGTAGAGAAGTCTTTGAGCAGGGTCATATTGTTAAGGTCGACCAACAAATCAAAGGCACGCGAAATTAGGAAATCACCCACTAGCACAGCTGTCTGATTGTTCCAGGTGGCATTAGCGGTTGGACGGCCACGGCGTAAGCCTGACTCATCCACAACATCATCATGAACTAGAGTTGCCGTATGCAACATTTCGATAATGGCGGCCAGTTTGCGATGTTGTTCCAGTTCTACGGCACCACAGGCTTTTGCTGCCAACAGGCACATGATGGGGCGCATACGCTTGCCGCCAGCTTCAACCACATGCTTGCTGACCGCCATCACCAGCGCTACTTTTGAGGTAATTCCTTCGTTAATGAATGTGTCCATCGCAGCAAAGTCGTTAGCAACAGGAGCGAGAATATCTTGCTTAAAGTCGATGGCCATGTGAAAGAAAACCTCTAGTTTGGTAAATCGCAGCGGGTAGTTTAACAATTTATAACATGAGTGAAAGCTAAGAAAAGCACAAACTCCACTAAAAATCAGCTTTTTATAGCACTTCTTTGAGTTTAGCCTAAATTTTGACATTTAAAAAATGAACAATATCTTTCCGCTAAAGTTTTTTTCTAAACATTCTCAGGCAGCTGGAAAACTCGGAATTGAGCAGCGTTTTTTGGTCAGTATATCCGGTATTAATCTTTGATTTTGAATGAATAATTTAATGATTTATAGGCTTTGTAATGGAGTTCATGATTATTTCCTTAAAATGGCTTGTTGTTTCTTATAATATCCCTTAAAATCTTTGCCCTTGTATAACCCCCAGTGGCGCGCGTTTTAAGATCGATATATTCCTTTATCGGCACGTCGACACGGGCATGTTTGGAGTACATTATGTACGCAGTAATCCAAAGCGGTGGTAAACAGCACCGTGTAGTTGAGGGTGAAACCCTTAAAGTTGAATTATTGAAAGCTGAAACTGGTTCAACAATTACGTTTGATGACGTACTTATGCTTGTAAACGGTGATAGCATTCAAATCGGTGCTCCAGTTGTAGCTGGCGCTAAAGTAACTGCAGAAGTAGTTAGCCATGGTCGTCACGACAAAATCCGCATCATCAAAATGCGTCGTCGTAAGCACTACCGTAAACAACAAGGTCACCGTCAATGGTTCACTGAGTTGAAAATTACTGGTATCTCAGGCTAATTACTAGGAGTAAATAGACATGGCAACTAAAAAAGCCGGTGGTTCGACTAAGAACGGTCGTGATTCGAATCCTAAGATGTTAGGTGTTAAAGTTTACGGTGGCCAAACTGTAACTGCAGGTAACATCATCGTTCGTCAACGTGGTACTGAATTCCACGCTGGTCAAAACGTAGGTATGGGCCGTGACCATACATTATTTGCTACTGCTGATGGCGTAGTAAAATTCGAAGTGAAAGGTCAATTTGGCCGTCGCTACGTATCTGTTGAAGCATAATTTGCTGAAATAGAAAAAAGACCCACAGTTTCTGTGGGTTTTTTTATGCATGAAGATTTATCGGCTTATAAAGCTGTGACAGCGAATGTAAATATCACTATTGAATCTTCATCATGATGAATAAAAACAGGAATTCTGCATTAATAACAATACAAAACTTCTTATTTTCTATCATCTTAGTTCGAGAAATTGGTTTAATATGAGCCATTAGATAAATAGCAATATGCAAATACAAAAAGGTGAGATTATGAGTATGCTTCGTAAAACTGTATGTGCCATAACAATCGGTACGGCGACACTGGCACCTGTCATGAGCACGACTGTATTTGCCGCAACTGCAGCGACGGAGCAGCAAGCTACTGCGAATCTGGTGAAACAGCTCAGCAATATCCGTAGCTTAACTGCAAATTTTGAACAAACCACTAAAGTCACGAATCCGAAAGCGACCCAGAAAAAAGGCTTAACCGCCCAGCACATGAACCAGACCTTTAAAGGTGTGATGAAGGTGGCGCGTCCAGGTAAATTCTACTGGGAAACTTCTAGTCCATCTAAACAGACCATTGCCACTACAGGTAAAACCGTATGGATCTATGATCCAGACTTGCAGCAAGCAGTGCGTCAGAGTCTAGACGATCAAGTGGCAAATACACCGGCATTATTATTGTCCGGCAATACCAGCCAGATTATGCAATCTTATCGCGTAACTCAGCCGAATAAAGCTAAAACCTATTACACGCTTTATCCGAAAAATACCGATGGGGTGTTTGAAAGCCTGACTATTAGTTTTGGTGCGAACAAAGCGCCTAGCTTGATGATTTTGCAAGATTCCTTAGGCCAGACTACGAATATTAAATTTAGTAATGTAAAACTGAATACCACGATTCCGGCATCTACGTTTAACTTTACTCCGCCAAAGGGCACAGACATTATTGATCAGTAAGCATCAATACACCCTAAATAAAAAAGCAACCTTCGGGTTGCTTTTTTTTGTTCCTGATCGGGATGGATTTGGAGTCATTACAAGGTTAGCGTATATCTGGAAGTTCGGGCGTTTTAGAATAAACAAAAGTTGAGTCAATGAAATTGCAAAATTTTAGGAGCTCAGGATGAAAATGACTTCATGTAAAATAGGCTGGATCGATTGTATCTTATGTCTGAATCTTGGGCTATTTGCCTGTCAGCCTCAAACCTCTTCAGTCACTACATCCGCGCAATCAGAAGACACGGGGCAAATTCAGTCCAAAACAATTCCGGTTAAAGATGCTAATCAGGTCGTGTGTGAAATCGAAGGTTGTGTGCGTTTTGATTTGCAGACTGTAGATACCAATATCAGCTGGATTGATCAGTATTTTATGGAGCGGATCCAGCGTACTGAGCCGGTCGCTTTTAGCAAAGTGACCAGTAATAAAATTAAAGCAAAGGATGAGCCGAAATTTATTGATCAGCGTTCCATTCAGGTGAGTTACCTGAATCAGCATGCTCATCTAGCTACTTTTATCTTCAAAACTACTCATCAGCCTGAACGTGCCCAGTCACAATCTCATAGTGAATATGTCAATCTAGATATAAAACAGAAGAAACGTCTAGCTCTTCATCAGGTTGTGCGCGGTAATACAGATGAAAAACTGAAACAGGCTCTATATCAAGCAAATAAAGACTGGCTAGATCGCTATCAAATCACCCAGCAGAAATTAGCATTGAGCGACAATTATTATTTTGACGGTCAGGGCTTGGTACTGGTTTATCCGGCAGGTGAGTTGAGTAAGCCAATCAGTGACATGGCAGAATTAAAAGTACCTTATACAGCATTAAGCGAGATCATCCGGCCTGAATATTTATCGCTTCTGCCTCAAACAAGCCTTTAAATATTGCGCTAATAAACTCCAGCCGGTAGGTCAGTCACTGTATTTTTTGACGTTAAGAGCTTACACTATAGCCAGTTTTTTTCTTATCCAAAGATTGGCTATGATCGACCCGAAATTACTTAGAAATAATATTGAGGCTGTAAATTTAGCCTTGGCAAAACGTGGTGTTCAACTGAATGTTGAGGAGTGGGCATCATTAGAAGCTCGACGTAAAGAGATTCAATCCAAAACTGAATCCTTGCAAGCTGAGCGTAATGCCGGTGCCAAGCAAGTGGGTCAGATCAAAAAAGCAGGTGGCGATGCCTCTGAAATTATGGCACGCATGTCTGCGATTGGTGATGAAATTAAGGCTGCTGAAGCTGCTCTGGCTGAACTGCAAGCTGAACTGGAAGAAAAATCACTGTCTATTCCAAACCTTCCAGATGAATCTGTACCTGAAGGTAAAGATGAAAATGACAATGTGGAAGTCCTGAAATGGGGTACACCACGCGAATTTGATTTTGAAATCAAAGACCATACTGACTTGGGCGAAATGATGGGCGGTCTGGAATTTGAAACTGCGACCAAACTGACCGGTTCACGTTTCAGCGTTCTGAAAGGTCCTTTAGCGCGTCTGCAACGTGCGATTACCCAGTTTATGCTGGATACGCATACCACTAAAAATGGCTATACCGAAGCCTATGTTCCTTATTTGGTGAATGCAGATTCTCTACGTGGTACTGGTCAATTACCAAAATTTGAAGAAGACCTGTTCAAGCTGCAAGGTGAGAAAGAATTCTACCTGATCCCTACGGCTGAAGTGCCTGTAACCAACTTCGTGCGTGATGAAATCATTGATGCTGACCGTCTGCCACTAAAATATGCAGCACATACCCCATGTTTCCGTAGTGAAGCTGGCTCTTATGGCCGTGATACCCGTGGTTTGATCCGTCAGCACCAGTTTGACAAAGTTGAGATGGTGCAGATTGTAAAACCTGAAGACTCTATGCAGGCACTGGAAGAGTTGACTGGTCATGCAGAAGGTATTTTGCAGGCATTAGGTCTGCCATACCGTAAAATCATTCTGTGTGGTGGTGATATGGGCTTTGGTGCATGCAAAACCTATGACCTTGAAGTCTGGGTGCCAAGTCAAAATACGTATCGTGAAATTTCATCTTGCTCAAATATGTGGGACTTTCAGGCACGCCGTATGAAAGCGCGTTACCGTGCTGACCAGAAAAAAACTGAATTCGTGCATACGTTGAATGGTTCAGGCCTGGCTGTAGGTCGTACTTTACTGGCGGTCATGGAAAACTATCAACGTGCTGATGGTTCAATTGAGATCCCTGAAGTACTGCGTCCGTATATGGGTGGTGCAACTTATATCGACTAAATGTCGGTGTATGCACCAAAATGTGCATGAAAATTGCTTAGACAGTCAGATTTAAAACTTTTTGAGGCATTTTGTGGATATCTTTCCAATCTCGTTAAAGTTGCAACAGCAACCTTGTCTGATTGTCGGTGGTGGACATATTGCATACCGTAAAGCGGTATTGCTACAGAAAGCAGGGGCAGTCATTTCGGTGGTTGCCCCTGAGATCGAAGCGAGTCTGCTTGAGATTGTTCAAGCGACCGCCGGTCAATATGTTCAGGCACCTTTCAATTCTGAAATTCCTCTACGTTCCTACCGTCTGGTGATTGCAGCGACCAATGATGCTCGAGTCAACCGTCAGGTGTTTGAAGACTGTGAAGCTGAAAATGTGCTGGTCAACAGTGTTGATGATCCACCACATTGCCGTTTCATGGTACCAGCGATTATCGACCGCTCACCACTGATTATTTCAGTCGCGAGTAACGGTACTTCACCGGTATTGTCCCGTCAGATCCGTACTCAGCTTGAAGCTACCATTCCGCATGGTATGGGTAAACTGGCTGAGTTCTCTGGTAAGTGGCGTAGTGCAGTTAAAGCCAAGATCACTAATCCCGATGAACGCCGTATCTTCTGGGAAGATTTATATGCCAGTCCTTTGAAAGAACAGGTATTTAATGACAATCTGGCTGAAGCTGACCGTCTGATTGAACAAGCTTTAAATGAATGGCAAAAGCCAAAAGGTGAGGTTTATCTGGTCGGTGCTGGACCGGGTGATCCAGAGTTATTGACGCTAAAAGCCTTACGTTTGATGCAACAAGCCGATGTGGTGATCTATGACCGTTTGGTCTCTGCACCAATCATGGATCTCTGTCGCCGTGATGCAGAGAAGATCTATGTCGGTAAGGCGCGGTCTAATCATGCAGTGCCACAAGAAGGAATTAATGCCTTACTGGTGAAATATGCCAGCGAAGGCAAGCGCGTTTGTCGTCTAAAAGGCGGTGATCCGTTTATCTTTGGCCGTGGCGGTGAAGAGATTGAAGAGCTGTTTGCTGCTGGCGTGGCCTTTCAGGTCGTGCCTGGCATTACTGCAGCTTCAGGCTGTTCAGCTTATGCTGGTATTCCGCTCACTCATCGTGATTATGCGCAAAGCGTGCGCTTCCTGACAGGTCATTTAAAAGAAGGTTCACCAGAGCTGCCTTGGAATGAACTGGTCTATGAAAACCAGACCTTAGTACTGTATATGGGACTGGTTGGACTGGAAAAAATCTGTGCACAATTGATTGAGCATGGTCAGCGTCCAGATATGCCAGTAGCCCTAGTCTCAAAAGGCACCACACCAGAGCAAAAAGTCGTGGTGGGAACGCTCCAAGATATTGCATCGAAAGTGAATGAGCACCATATTCAGGCACCAACCTTGACCATTATTGGTGAAGTGGTGCGTTTACGTGAAAAATTGAAGTGGTCCTAAACGGCCATTGGACTCCCAAAAGTAGAGAAAAGCTGTGATCCATGTTGTTTTATATGAACCTGAAATTCCTGCCAATACAGGTAATATTATTCGCCTATGCGCAAATACGGGAGCACAGTTACATTTGGTCAAGCCACTTGGCTTTGAACTGGATGATAAAAAACTAAGACGTGCCGGTCTCGATTATCATGAATATGCCAATATGCAGATTTGGGAAAATATTGATGACTGTCTGGCCGATCTGGCTACTAAGGGCGTAGGTGTAGATGCAGTTTATCCGCTGACCACCAAAGGTTTTGAAACCCCGCATACCTCAGATCTAAATCGTTCTGTAGCCTTGTTGATGGGACCAGAAACTCGTGGCTTGCCAGAAAATGTCCGTATGATGTTCCCGAAAGAGCATTGGATTCGTCTGCCAATGGCAGAGAATTCACGCAGCTTAAACTTGTCTAATGCGACTGCTGTGATTGTCTATGAAGCATGGCGTCAGCAGGATTTTAAACCGCTTTAAGTTCATCGTACCGATTTAAAAAGCTGCCTAAGGGCAGCTTTTTTATTTTATGTAACAGATGCAGGTACATATTTGTTCTTTCAGGTAATCTAGCAGATAAGCTCTTGAGAATGTAGAAAAAAGGAACAAGATGTGAAAATAGGATGGATTCTAGCAGGCTGTAGTACGTTGTTGCTGGCCAGCATGATGACACAGGCTCAAGAAGCGCCACAGCAATTAGTATCATTACAAGATACAGTTCAGCCCATTACTCAGGAAGAAATCCGCCAAGGGCTGGCAGCGATGCAACAGCGCTTGAATAGCCGCATTGAGCAGTGGGGTAAAACCCTTAGCCGTGATGATTTCGAGTGGACTTGGCGTGGACGTCAGATGAAACCTGCCAAACGTCAGGAAGTTTGCGATATTTTTCAGGGCGTGGTGAATGAAATGTATCAAATGGCAGTGAAAAACAAGGCTCGACTCAGTCCGGAAGATCAGAAACTATTATCCAATCGTGATCTGTTTATTGAAAAACTGGGCTTTCAGAATAACCGGGTAAATACCCAGATGGGTTTTGATTGTCGCCTACAATAAGCTCAGTCTATTATCCAAGAAAATAAAAAAAGGCGCATAAAGCGCCTTTTTAGGTATGAACAATATCGATTATTCAAACTCGTTATGTTGTGGAGCAGGGTGCTTAAAGCCCTTGGTTTTATAACCGAGGTACAAAATACCGAACATCGCCCACCATAAACCGTATTTCAGTGCAGTTTCTTCAATTTCCAACCACATCGCAAAGATACTGATAAAACCAAGCATCGGGATGACCACAAAGCTGAAAATATCTTTCGCAGTTTTAGTACGGCCATCACGCAGTGCATAACGTGAAATTACTGAAAGGTTCACGAATGTAAACGCAGTCAAGGCACCGAAGCTGATCATCGAAATCACGATATCCAGATCCATGAAGCCAGCAGTTAAGGCCACTGCACCTACAATCAGAATGTTGTAGTTTGGCGTATAGCTTTTCGGACTGATATGACCAAAGATTTTCTTGTTGATCACGCCATCACGACCCATGACATACATCAGACGAGATACACCTGCATGAGCAGAGATACCAGACGCCATTACGGTAATGATCGCAAAAGTCAGAACATAAGACTGGAACAGTGAGCCGCCTACAAGAAGCAGAATTTCTGGCTGAGTTTCAGCAATATTCTTGAAGTAAGAACCCGGTGTAGAAGGGAAGTACAGCTGCATGAAATAAGTGCTGATAATGAAAATCACACCAGCGATTAAAGCAGTCAAGAAAATCGCTTTAGGCAAGGTGTTTTCAGTATCTTTGGTTTCTTCTGCCAGAGAGCTTAAAGAGTCAAAACCGGTGAATGAGAAGCACAGTAAGGTCGCACCAGTAATCAGGGCGCCTACCGAAGTCAGTTCATTCCAGAACGGTTCAAGACTCCAAAGCTGGTAACGCTGTTCAGCTGTAATCGGACCATCAGCATTGAAACCGGCCTGCAGTTTGGTAAAGACCATCCAGGTAAAGATACCGATCACCAGTAACTGTACCAGTACGATCAAACTGTTAAAGTTTGCCACGAAGCGTGCACCGCGCAGGTTTACCCCGGTCATGAAGGCAGTCAGCACGATTACCCAGACCCAGTGGTTCACATCAGGAAACAGTGCTTCAAGATAGATCACTGCCAGGATGATGTTCACCATTGGTGATAACAGATAATCCAGCCAGGAAGACCAGCCCACCATGAAGCCAATATTCGGGTGAATCGATTTTTGGGCATAGGTATAGGCCGAACCCGAAGAAGGGTAGCGGCGAATCATGTGACCATAGCTGATCGATGTAAACAAAATTGCAATTAGGGCAATGATGTAAGAAGTAGGAACATGCAAATGACTTTCTTCAGATACCAAACCAAAAGTATCAAATAAGGTCATTGGTTGAATGTAAGCTAAACCAATAATAATGATGTGCCAGAGCCCTAGCGTTTTTTGCAGTTTAGCTGCCGATTGAGTCCCAGAGAAATTTGTCAACGGCGTTATCCTCTTAATCGTTGATCAAGGATCAGTCATATTTAATAAGGATCGTTTGAGACGAACGATCCCCCCTACAATTTTCTATAAAAGCGCGCCAATCTACTTTAAAATTACGGCTTTTACTAGCTATTTTTTGAATTTAGGCCTGCACGAAATGTGCCATTCGAAGCAAAAAACGGCGATTTCCTGCAAGATAAAAGCCCGATGTCTAAAAAAACATCAGGCTTAAATTTTTCGCTATATTGGCTTATTTTTCAGTAATTACCAAGCCTTTTTTAAGATAGATTTCAAATCTTCCAAACTGGCTTCTTTTGGGTTGTAAATGATGGAACCATCATTTAATGCTTTTTCAGCAACTTCATCCAGCTGTGCTTCAGAAATCTTACCTGTTTCACTTAATGTGCGCGGTAATTTGGTCAAGCTATAGATTCGATCACGCATGGTTAAAATTGTAGCAATGGTCTTGTCTGCACGTAAGTGTGCTGGTGTTTGTGCATAGATGTCTGCACCCGCCAATGGCAGCAGCAGCTCGGCAATCTTGTCGCCATTCACTTCCTTGTTGTATTCCAGTACATAAGGCAGGAACAGATTCATACATAGGCCATGCGGCAAATGCGCGACTGCACCTAGAGCATGTCCAAGGGAGTGCACCAGACCCACCATTGAATTGGAGAAGGCAATTCCGGCCATGGTAGAGGCCTGAGCCAGCTCCAGACGACCTTGGGCATCAGTTGGGTTGTCGAGTACGTTAAACAGGTTGGCACTGACCTTTTTCACGGCAGCTGTGGCATAAGCATCTGAAATTGGATTGGCTGCCATACAGGTGTAGGCTTCTACAGCATGTGTCATCGCATCCATGGCTGTCATGGCAGTCAGATGCGGTGGCAGGGTCTGAGTCATACGTGGATCCAGAATCGCTGCATGCGGCATCAGATAATAAGATGCGAATGGCATTTTCACATTCTTTTCGGTATCCGATACCACAGCAACCATGGTCACTTCAGAACCGGTACCAGAAGTCGTAGGAATTACGAAAAATGGCTTCAGCGGTTTAGGCAGGTTATGCGCACCAAAATATTTGAGTAAGTCGTCACCACCTTCAGAGACCAAAATATTGGTCGCTTTTGAGGTATCAATCACTGAACCGCCGCCAACAGCAATAATGGCATCGCAATCATGATCACGATAAAGCTGTGCTGCGCTGCGCACTGTACCTAAACTGGAATCTGGCGGTACATCATCGAAAATCGCTGCAATTTTGGCATCGGTCGATTCAAAAGCAGCTTCAATCGGCGCCAGCAGGTTATTGGCACGTACACCTTTATCGGTAATGATCAGTGGACGTTTGGCACCTAAAGTGGCCAATTCAAAAGGAATGTGTTCTAACGCGGCATGACCAGCAATTACTTTGACTGGGCAGAAAAATTCATAATAAGGTTTTGCCATGTTATACACTCCGTTTCAAATAAGATTGAGCGACTTTTAAGTAGATGCTGCTCGCTTCCATGATTTTATCTTTGAGTCCCAGATTATTCGGGTATTCTTTTACTGCCAGTTGCGCCACCATTTTCGGCAAGATCAGCGCTTCCATTTTGTTCAGGCAACGTACCAGACGGATCGCATAGGAAATATCACCATCGGCAATCATGCGGTCATTGGCAAAGGCCTGAGACGTGCTTTCCTGAAAGGAAAACACCAGAAAGGCATGATGCAGATGCTTAAAGGTAATGGTCAGGTCTGGCTTGATATTGCTTTCTTTGACCAGTTCCAGCTGATGTTGTTCCGTGACCCGGGCAACGAAGGCCGGGCCATGTGGAAAAACATTCATTGAAAGCCTAAAATTGGCGGGAAACTGGGCAACTTCCTGTTTGATTTCTGGGTCTACCTGACTTGCCATGACCAGGCCACGGCCAATGATATCCATCATCAGTTTGACATAGGCAAGCTGCAAAGCGGGTTTTACGGATTTTGTCGCAATCACGTGATGATCCCTATCTTGATATTATTGGTTTAGAGTAATTACTCTAATTTATTTATTGTTAAAATGCAAAGGCTTTATCTTTGCTCGACGTTCACCTGCTTAAAGTAACCGCTGCTGCTTAAAGTTTCAATAATTTCAACACACAAGTCATTAAACTTTGGCGGGTTGCTGACGAGGTCATTAATTCGCACCATTTCCAGGCCTGCATAGCCGCACGGGTTGATGGTATGGAAACCAGTCAGGTCGCAATCAATATTTAAAGATAAGCCATGATAGCTACGGCCTTTACGGATTTTAAAGCCGAGAGAACCAATTTTACGTTCATTCACATAGACGCCCGGAGCATCGGGTTTGGCATAGGCTTCAATCTCATGCTTTTTAAGTAGTTCAATCATCAGGTTTTCGGCATAAGACACCAATGTACGGACATTCCAGCCCAGACGGTTCAGGTCAAACATAAAGTATGCGACGAGCTGACCAGGACCATGCCAGGTGACTTGACCACCACGGTCGGTTTGAATGACAGGAATATCAGTTGGAATCAGGATATGTTCCGGTTTACCGGCCTGACCTTGGGTCAGTACATCATGGTGCTGCAAAATCCATAACTCATCAGGCGTATTTTCATCACGGTTTTCCGTGAAGCTTTTCATTTCCAGAAAACGGTCTTCGTAGGGAGTCAGGTTATTATATTGACGGATAATCAGGGAGGGTTTTTGAACCGCAGCTGTCACAGTGTGCGTCCTTAGAAAATTAGATCATACTGCAAATAATTATAATGATTTCAGCAATAGATAGGGGAGAGATTCGTAGTAATTGTTGGTGAGCTAGTCACACACATAAAAAACACGCCCGAAAGCGTGTTTTTTAATTTGCCAAGGTTGGAGCAGAATAATCTTAAAGTGCAGTCTTGATTAGTGGGCAAGCTGCAAGATCAGCATATACGGCATGCACCTGTTCCAGTTCAAGGAAGCGTAGCTGAGCAGTGATCGAATGATATTTACCAGTACGGGATGGAGTGATGCTTACGCTATCGCCATCAAAGTCAGGAAAATGTTTGGTGAAAATCTCAACGACCGCATTCAGCAGTTCTTCACCTGCAAGGCCAATGAGTTTGATTGGGTAATCCATTGGAAAAACCCAAAGATCTTCGCGGAGTTCACGAGATGGTGTGCGGTCTAACATGTAGTCCCCCTATTCGAAACGCCTGCATAGCGCAGGCGTTTGGGTGTATTGCAATACAAAATGGAGACGAGAGATGAAATTTCAAGTCTCCAAAATTGTATTAAATCTTAATCATTTTCCAGGAATGAACGCAGGTGTTCAGAACGGGAAGGGTGACG
Organism: Acinetobacter sp. YH12241; assembly: GCF_013417535.1. Lineage (NCBI taxonomy): Bacteria > Pseudomonadati > Pseudomonadota > Gammaproteobacteria > Moraxellales > Moraxellaceae > Acinetobacter > Acinetobacter sp. YH12241. The sequence continues at coordinate 108,560 of NZ_VPDQ01000004.1, forward strand.
TAACTTACGCAGTGCTTTCGCTTCAATCTGACGGATACGTTCACGGGTTACGTCGAACTGTTTGCCGACTTCTTCTAAAGTATGATCCGTTGGCATGTCGATACCGAAACGCATTTTCAGGACTTTCGCTTCACGTTCAGTCAGGTTTTCCAGTACTTCGCGAGTCGCTTCTTTCAGGCCTTCTGAAGTAGCAGCATCCACTGGTGAAGTGATGTTGCTGTCTTCAATGAAGTCACCCAAATGCGAATCTTCATCATCACCGATCGGTGTTTCCATCGAAATCGGTTCTTTAGCGATTTTCAGTACTTTACGAACCTTCACTTCGTCCATTTCCAGACGTTCGCCCAGTTCTTCCGGTGTCGGTTCACGGCCCATTTCCTGAAGCAATTGACGAGATACACGATTGATCTTGTTAATCGTTTCAATCATATGCACTGGAATACGAATGGTACGTGCCTGATCCGCGATTGAACGGGTGATCGCCTGACGAATCCACCAGGTGGCATAAGTCGAGAACTTGTAACCACGACGGTATTCAAACTTGTCTACCGCTTTCATCAGACCGATGTTACCTTCCTGAATCAGATCTAGGAACTGCAGACCACGGTTGGTATATTTCTTCGCGATCGAAATCACCAGACGTAAGTTTGCTTCAACCATCTCTTTCTTGGCACGACGCGCTTTCGCTTCACCGACTGCCATACGTTTGGCAATGTCTTTGATGTCACGAACTTTAAGATCAAGATCTTTTTCGATATCTGCAATTTTTTGCTGGAAGGCCAATACGTCAGGACGTACTTTTTCCAGATAAGCTTTCTGATCAGCAGTCGCTTTCGCAATTTGCTCATCTAACCAGGCTGGATTCGATTCCTGACCCGGGAAAGTAGTACGGAACTGGGTACGGTCCATACGGCCACGACGGACGGCATAACGCATCACTTCACGTTCTGCACCACGGATCTGGTCATGTGTACCACGAATCATTTCAGAAATGATATCGAACAAACGCGGCGTGAACTTGAACATCATGAACACAGTTGCAAGCGCTTGAAGTGCTTCTTCTGCTTCTTTGCTGTTACGGCCGTGTTTTTCCAGTACCGCTTTGGTATTTTTCCAGGCATCTGAAAGTTCGGCAAAACGAACTTTGGCAATTTCTGGATCTGGGCCTGAGTCACCTTCAGAATCGTCATCGCTATCAGACTCTTCATCTTCCTCGTCATCATCCAGTTTTACATCTTTGGTTGACTTGGTCGTTGCTTCTTCATCTTCTTCGATTTCAGCGACTTCTTCCAGCACTTCTGGAATTTCTTCATCTGATTCAGGGTCTAAATAACCTGACAGAATGTCAGCAAGGCGGCGTTCGCCAGCTTCATAATCTTTGTATTCTTGTAGTACAACTTCTACAGCATTCGGCCAGTAAGCAATAGAGTGAAGAACGTCTCGGATACCTTCTTCAATGCGTTTTGCAATGCTAATTTCGCCTTCACGCGTTAAAAGTTCAACGGTACCCATTTCACGCATGTACATACGTACAGGGTCAGTCGTACGACCTGGTTCGTTTTCTACAGATGCAAGTACAGCCGCAGCTTCTTCTTCTGCAACTTCATCAGCAGCTTCTGCAGTATCCTCGAACATTGCATCATCAGATTCAGGCGCACGATCATGGACAGGAATACCCACATCATTCAGCATTTGAATGATATCTTCAATCTGTTCGCTTTCTGTGATGGAGTCCGGGAGATGATCGTTAACCTCAGCGAAGGTTAAGTAACCTTGTTCTTTGCCTCGGCTAATCAGAGCCGCTACTTGAGAAGTAGGGGAAGTCATATCGCTCATCTTTGCTTACTCTTCGTTGAATCTGTGGCAGTGAAAAACCGTGCATGATAGCACAATTCACCTGAAATAGTTTTGGAATTGATCAGTCAAGCATGATTTTATAAATATGTTTGAATAACAATTGAATATCGATATTGGGTCTAAGTTTATCTTTTCAAGTGTATTTCCCAATCTAATTTTAGAAACGTCCCTCATCCATGGGATAAAAAGCGTTCACTATCTAACCAGCTAATAAATACACAATTATGCTGTAGAAAAACAAGAGCTAACTAGTATAAACATACAAAATATATAAATAAAACTTGACAAGTTTTTAAAGGCAAGATAAATAGCGCCTAGACCCATTTACATTTTTCACTACGAGGTAGTTTTAGTGTCTTCGACAGATTTTGAACTAGATGATAGCTACGGTGATGATGATGTTAATTTCGATGAGGCATCGAGTAAGCTAAGTGCGAAAGAGTCGTTGGAAAAACGTCGTTTAATTGATGATCTGCTCTCGCAACGCCGTCTGGAACGCGAACTCAAAGATTTTGATTATGACTTCGACGATGATGACGACTTTGACGACGAAGATTAACGAATTCAGATTTAGCATAGCCTGAATAAATGCTATGCTAATCCTTTCGGTTTTCTAAGTTTGGATGTTAAATGAGTGCTTTAGATTTAGACCTGTTGAGTGAATATCTGGACGGCGACCAAAATGAGTATGGTCTGGATTTTGCGGCAACTCATGGTTTCTTATGTGCTATCGCAGTAGGCCCGCAATTTGACAAATGGATGGATGAACTTTTTGAAGGCAACCAGAAAAAAGTGCCTGCAGAAATCATCAATCAGGTTAAAGCATGGTTAGAGTCAATCCGTCAAAGCTTGGCCAATGAAGAAGGGATCACTTTCCCATTTGAAATTGAAGAAGCAGATACCGAATCAAGTCTAGGTGACTGGAGTGTGGGCTTTGTAGATGCCATGTTCCTGAACGAAGAAGCCTGGTTTACAGAAGAATTTGAAGAACAGTTGGTCGATTTAACGCTGCCAATTATGGTATTCAGTGGCATCGATGAAGAAGATCCGCAAATGGAATCTTTCCGTCGCAATGGTCAGTTAATGGATGAGCTTGCAGAAGAGATTCCAGAAAACTTGAATGAATTATATCTGATGTACCACACACCAGAATAAGTCATGCCCCGCCATGAAAAAGCACCGTCAGGTGCTTTTTTTAGCTCAGGTGTTTTGTACAACGTTTGGACTAGTTAATTACCTAGTCTAAGGTTTATGATCGGCACCCGTACGCTTGCTCAAGCTATAACGCGCATAGCCATTGTAGGCGATATGCAACAGCAAGGCATGTAAGGCAATACTTGCAGCTACCAGAAACGAATTTGGCCCGCGTCCTGTATAAGGCATCCTTCTATAGATTTCCTCCGTCTGTGGATGCAGCCAGATCACTATAAACAAAAAGATAAATCCAAAGGTCATGGCAATAATCGTGGAACCCCAGACCAGTCTGCTTTTCTCTTCCTGGGTGGGTAGTCGGAGTTCTTTTTTCACAAAGTATCGGGCGCTGAGAAAGGCGGAGGCAATCAGGGCAGGAATCAGCAGAATGGCGCCCAGATTGAACACGTAGATGAGTATGCCGACTATTAAGACCAGAGTCAGATAAACGGTGGCAAAATATTTAAGATAGTGCGACATCGTTTTAGCCTCCTTATGCTGAGGTCTCTTCAGGATGGACGATTTTTACGTTGATGTCTACGGTATAAAACCCAGCCCATGATGATCACGACAATCGCAATAATCACATAACTGACCTGACTGAAGATTTTGTGCATCAATTCCTGATTTTCACCAAAATAAAAACCGACACAGGCCAGGAACGTGGTCCAGATAACAGTACCTAGTCCACTATAGAACATGAATTTCCAGAAAGGCATATGGCTCATGCCAGCCGGGATACTGATGAGGGAACGTACTGCCGGAACCATCCGGCCAAAGAATACAATCCGGTGTCCATACTGCTCGAACCATTCCAGAGATTTTTTCACGTCTTCAGATTTGATAAACAAGAATTTTCCATATCGGTCTATGAATCTGAAAATACTGTCGTGGTTAAATTTATAGCCAATCCAATAGAGCAATGCCGCTGCCAATAACGAACCGATACTGCCTGCAATAATGACTCCAACCAGCAGTAATTCTCCTTGAGATGCGGAATAGCCGGCAGAAGGCATAATAATTTCAGAGGGGATCGGGGGAAAGACATTGTCAAGAAACATGAGCAAGGCAATGCCCCAGTAGCCCAGCTGTTCCATGACAGAAATAATCCATTCAGTCAGATTCATAAAATTGGCAAAATAAAAAATACTGCTTGTATCCTAAGCAGTATTTTTAAGAGGGTAAAGTTAAGTTATATAAATGGCCAAGTGTGGATTAACTATGGGTTAAGGTATAAATGTAAACTTTACGTAAGCTGTAAGCCAGGCAAACTGGCAGAGCACTGAGCAGTAAATAGTGTGCTGCTGTAGCCTCAATATGGTAGCCAATAAACAGGGCAAGAATGGCACCAATGATAGTTCCCAAGATCACAATAAACAGATGTGATTCTGCTTCTAGCTCATCTGTCAGTTGGGTAATACGTTCCAGTTTTGTATTTTCTTTAGGTTGGAATCTAACAATATTATCTGGATCCCGAGCAAGTGAATTGGCCATTTTGTTTTCCTTTTCATTTAAAAAATTAATTAATAATGAAAGACTTATGGTAACAAAGTAATGTGATATAAAGACTATCAAGCTTAGCTGTAAAAATATGCTGTTCTTGGTAAGGGATTGGTAAGTTTTTTATTGCAGATGTAATGCTTATGTAAACAAAAAGCCCTCCGAAGAGGGCTTAGATATTTTTAGTTACAAAACTGGAATTAGAGACGTTTACGTTTTGCAGCCAGAATTTGCGATTGACGCATACGGAAACCTTCTTTTTGTTTCTCGGTAGTTTTATCGATGCAGTACACACAAGATACGCCGTGTTCATAACTTGGCAGCGCTGCCTCTTCAGGCGTTAATGGCCAGCCACACGCATGACATTTGGTATTTTGACCTTCTTCCACACCATGTGTAACTGCAGTACGGCCATCAAATACGAAACATTCACCTTCCCAAAGACTTTCTTCAGCTGGAGTTTCTTCTAGGTATTTCAGAATACCGCCTTTCAGGTGATACACCTCTTTAAAGCCTTCCTGAAGCAATAAAGAAGTTGATTTTTCACAACGAATACCACCGGTACAGAACATGGCAATTTTCTTATCCTTGTGCTGTTCCAGGTTCTTTTTCACATATTCAGGGAATTCACGGAAAGTTTCAGTTTTTGGATCGATTGCGCCTTTGAAGGTACCAGCTTTGTACTCGTAATCATTACGGGTATCAACCAGAATCACATCATCACGTGCAATCAGCTCGTTCCATTCTTTAGGATCAAGATAATGGCCAACCAGATCACGTGGCTTAACCGGTACACCTAAAGTCACAATCTCTTTTTTCAGCTTGATCTTCATTTTACGGAATGGTTTGTCAGAGCTATGCGACTCTTTGTATTCCATTTCGTTGAAGCCTTCATCAAGCAGAAACTGATGTACTTTGTCGATGGCTTCACGGTTACCCGCAACAGTCCCGTTAATGCCTTCACCTGCCACAATTAGAGTACCGCAAAGGTTGATGGTTTTTACCAACTCTAAAAGACGTTGTTGCAGACCCGCAGGATCTTGAACTTCTTTGAATTGATAAAGTGCGGCAACAACCCAACCAGTCGTCGCTTGCTGTTCTACAGGTGCAAGCTGTTCTACAGTAGCGTTCATGGAATACTCCAACGTAGCATGATAATTTGAAAGGCGCATATTTTAACGTGATTTGAATGAATAAGCGAGTAAAAGGCCGGGTTTTAACGGACTTCAAATCGATAGGGAGAGCGTGTATAGTCATGCCGACCCAGGATTTTGATGCAATGATGCAGATGCTGGAAGTTGCAGCACAGTTGGAGTAAGTTTTGAGTTCGGATCGTCGTATTGCATCTTTGACCCCTTGCGCAGGGCGTTGCTCAACCGTATTTGGTGATGCGGTCTGTCGTGGTTGCCGCCGTTTTAATCATGAAGTGATTCACTGGAATAGTTATAACGCAGATCAACATACTGCGGTCTGGCAGCGGCTGGATGCACAGCTAGATCAGATTTTGGTCCCGATGCTGCCGATGGCGAATCTGGCCAAAGTGGAAACATTTGTCCTGTCTAAACGGGTGCGTCTACGTGAAGATGCGACTAAAGGTCGTAAGCTTTACCATGCCTTAAAACTCTGTGAAAAGAATCGTCATTTTACTGATGAAAGCGGTTTAGGCATTCATTACAAACAGGTGCGCCCGCTTTGGGATGAATTCGAACGTCGGGTACTGGCACTCGCCAAAGCCAGTTATGACCTGGCTTTTTTACGGGCGGATGGGATCAGTCAGCATTTGATTCATATGCAGGAAGAGGACTAAGTCCTCTTTTTTATTTAGTAAAATCATGATAGCTGAGGAAATGGCATGAATATCAGTGAATATATTCTCTATTGTCTGGCCGTCGTTATCATGATTGCCACACCTGGGCCTGTGATGTTGCTGGTCGCTAGTGCTGGACTGAAAGGTGGCTATAAGCATGCTTTGCAGACCATTTTCGGGACGAATTTTGCTTCTCTGGTATTGATCACCTTATCTATTTTTAGCTTAAAAGGCTTATTGGTCATTAATGAAAACTGGCTGAATGGCATCAAGCTGCTTGGCTGTTTATATATTGCCTGGCTGGGAATCCAGATTTTCCGGGAAGTCTGGCAAGGGCAGGGTTCAACCAGTTCACAAGGCTTGCAGCCAGTACAGGGTGGCTTCCGAACCGGTTTTCTGGTGGGGATCTCCAACCCCAAAGATATTATTTTCTTTGCTGCGTTTTTCCCGCAGTTTATTGGCATCACGCCAAATCTGGATTTAAGTTTGGTTATTCTGACGATCAGCTGGATTGTCCTGGATTTTTTGACCCTGTCATTAGTTTATTTAGGCTTTCAAGGCTTTGCTAAATCCAGGTTGTATCCGTATTTGCTTGGTTTGTGCGGTTTGATTTTATTGGTAGTCGCAGTCTATGGAATATTATCTGTACTCATCTAAAAATATTTATATAAGATAAAAAATCCCGGTCTTAAGCCGGGATTTTTTATCTTTAAATCTTATACTTATACATTGTGCTGCTGGCGGTAACGCACCAGTTCATCAATGGTAATCACGGTCAGCTGATGCGTCTGTGCATAAGACAATACCTGAATGCCAGAAGCCATGGTGCCATCGGGGTTAGTCAGTTCACACAGAACACCGGCAGGTTTCAAGCCAGCTAAACGCGCAAGATCAATCGTACCTTCGGTATGGCCGCGACGGGTCAACACACCACCTTCACGTGCACGTAAAGGGAAGACATGCCCTGGACGGTTCAGGTCACTGGCGACAGCACCGTCTTTAATGGCTGCTTTAATCGTGGTGGTACGGTCTTTGGCAGATACACCAGTCGTCACACCTTCCGCAGCTTCAATGGTGACAGTAAATGCAGTTTTAAACTGGCTAGAGTTATCCTGCACCATAGGTGGCAGTTCTAAATGATTGGCCAGTTCATCAGTCAGACATAGGCACACAATACCGGAACCATCACGAATCATACGAGCCATGGTTTCTACAGTCAAAGTCTCTGCTGCAATGATGAGGTCGGCTTCATTCTCGCGGTCAAAGTCATCCATCACCAGAACAGGTCTGCCTTGGCGGATGTCCTCGAGTGCTTGTTGGATGCGCTGTTCAGCGGGAGCTAAAGCGGAAAAGAAAATTTCGGGTTGAATCAAACTTGACATTGAAACGCTCACGTAAAGTAAAAGTACGATTGAACATTTCAGGACATAGTGAAAATAGGCTTATAGCAAAACAGTTTCATGCCAGGCATAAAACAGGGTGTACTGCTTTCGTCTTCTTTCATCCGGACTATACCGTCGGCTCTGGATTTGCACCAGATCTGCAGATCAATCGAAATTGACCGCTCGTGGGCTGATTTAGGAATAGAGATTTACTACCCTGAAATTACCACCGGTGGGGAATCTCACCCCGCCCTGAAGCGATGTAGGGCCATTATAGTCCTGATTTTTAAAAGATGGGATAGTTTGGCCAGTCACGAATTTGCAGAATTTCAGATAAGCAAAACAGATTATCTGAATTACTACAGTCCTTTAGCAAAAAACTGGAAACATGTTATGTTGCTATTAACAATAGAAATTGATCAATCATTCTGACAATGAAGAAAACCGAGCTGATCCATAATAATCCATTTTCTCCCTTGCTGTTTTGTGATGCAAAGGTTTTGCGTTATCTCAATATTTTGGGCGTTGCGCTGATTGCAGTCAGTTTGCTGTATTTAATGGCTGCGAACTGGTGGATGCTACCGAATCAGGTACAGTTAGCAATTCCAATGCTGGTTTTACTCTGTAGTGCAATAGCCAGCATTTACTTTAATCAGCGGGAATGGATCAGACAGAGTCTGGATACTGTATCTGGCCTGATGCTGGGCTTAAGTCTGGTGGTGATTGGGCAGATCTATCAGACTGGTGCGGATAGTTATCAGTTATTTCTGCTCTGGGCCGTATTGCTGTTGCCGTGGCTATATCGACCAAATATCGGGGTTTTTGCCATGCTTTGTGTGGTCAGTCAGCTGGCATTGTATTTTTACTTTAAGCAAAGTTTCTGGATGATACGGGCAGAAGGATTATATCTACTGACTTTGAATCTACTGACGGCCATCAGCTTTGCCTTTGCCATACGTTATTATTCGTTACTGCGATATCTGTTTATTGCATTCATTATCATGATTTCGATCAGCAGTATGATGCAGTTTACCCATCATTTTCAGCTGATCTATCTGGCTTCTTCAGTTGTTCTACCAGCAGGGGCTGCATTTTATTTTTATCGTAAGCATCAGGCACTAGAAACCATTTTACTGATTGCAGGCTTGGCTGCCAGTTTGAGCCTATGGCTGTTTGAACTGGTGGACGATCAGCTTACCAATTCAGCAGCGGGCTTATTTATCTTGGCAATGCTGATCTTTGGCTGGTTTGCGCTGATCAGTTTTGCCCTAAAGAAAATTTTTCCACAAACCAAATTCTCCGTCATTCCTTTGGCACTTGGTGCATGGATAGCTGGAATTATTCTGGCAGTCTTATTACTGACCTATTGGAAAGCAGTTTCAATTGTTTTAGGTCTCATTTTTATTGGCATCGCTTGGAAATTATTAAGTCAAAAGAATTCCATATTTCTACGTCAGTTTGCCTATTGTCTTTGGGTTTGCGGGCAAGCTGCGGTATTAATTCATACGGAACTGCTCACCGATAGTCTGTTTATAGTGTGGCTGTTGCAATTAATGATGCTGGCTCTGACTGTGATCAAACGGATGCACTGGTTCATTCTAACCTTACAGCTCTTGATAGCTCATGCTTTAGCAATTGTGGTTTTGGCATTAGAGAATTCCTTTAAGCATGATGATATTGTAATCACGCTTGCCCTAAGCTTGAACTATGTCATTTTTATCGGGCTAATTCTAACCGCTAGATATTGGCAGTCCTCAATTTATCAGAAAAGTATTCTGCTCTGGATCATTGCTATGCTGACAGGTTCAGCCGTGGTTCAATCTGTGACTGGATTAGAGCACTGGCAGGGCATCGGGCAGATCAGCCTTGACCACGTTCTGCTGTTTTATGTTCTTCCGAGCTTATTGTTGCTTGGTTTTATCTGGCAAAACTGGCAGCAATTTTATGAAAAATGGCTCTGGCTGATTCCTATATTTGGCATCTTACTCATTCTGTTGGGCTATTTTGAGATTTTTATTATTATGCTGCTTATGGCGTGGGCAGTGGTCTATCAGCAACGACTTATACAGGCACTTACCATTTTATTGCTGATCTTCTGGCTATGGATGCTGTATTACAATCTGGGCTTAAGCTTCCTATTAAAAAGCATCAGTATCTTTGCTTCAGGGATACTGGTCTTGTTGCTGGCCTATATTTTAAAGGGGTCAAAACTACAACATGAGCAAGGAGAGGCAAGATGAAAAAGTTTCTTCCTTTGCATCTGGCTATTTTCAGTATTGCCTTATTTTGTGGATTGATTGCGCAACATGAATGGCATCTTCGAGATAGCCAAAGTATTTATGTGGAGCTGGCACCAGTAGATCCGCGATCAATTCTGCAAGGCGATTATATGGCGCTGAATTATGATCTGCATTTTAGTGCACTAGCAGCGGAGAATAGATCAGAACAATCAGAACCTAAAATCAGTATTCAAGATTTTGAAAACCAGTCCCGTGTACTAAGCTATGTACAGCTTGATGAGCAAAGAAGAGTTGTCAAAACCAGTTTTAATCGAAGTGCGCTGGATCAGCCACGCTCAGCGCGACTAATCCTGAAAAATCCACGGAATACCTTTGAAGGCTTATATCCGGCTGCCAACAGTTTTATGTTCGCTGAGGGACTTGAGCCTTGTTATCGTAATGCTAAATTCGCCGAATTAAAGCTAAAAGAAAATGGAGAAACTTTGTTGGCTGACCTGGTAGATCAAAATCTTAAGTCCTTAAACTGTGAGAACCGAAAAAGCTGGTGGCAGGGGCGTTAGTTTTATTTTAATCAGCCCATAAAAAAGCCCGCGAGAAGCGAGCTTTTGAGAATCTTGTTGAACCAGCTTAGGCAACCTGTACCGGAATGCAATTTGCAGTGTGATTCACAGTGTTATCCGGGTTGGCATAAACCAGACGTGGTTTATGAGCATTGGCTTCGGCTTCAGTGAAATCACCAAATGTTGCGATAATCACGATATCACCAACATCAGCCTGGTGCGCAGCACCACCATTCACAGAAATAATCCCTGAATTATCTTCACCACGAATGGCATAAGTAGTAAAACGCTTACCATTGGTCACGTTCCAGACATGAATTTCTTCGTATTCACGAATGCCAGCTAGATCCATCAAAACGCCATCAATTGCACATGAACCTTCATAGTGTAATTCTGCATGTGTAACAAAAGCGCGATGAATTTTGCATTTTAATAAACGAGATAGCATGGCTAGCGTCCCCTTAGTTGACCTAAGACTTTGATCTTATGGTTGAATCAATTTCTACGACACTGGATAAGTGGGTAGGCTTGCGCATTTTGCGCCTAAATGGCCAGCAAGGCAAGCGGAATTGTCCAGCAATTTATGAATGTTTAGTTCGGTTTATAAGCATTGATTTGATTCATTGCCTGTTGTACTTCACCGTTCACCAGCATTTTGGCGCGAGCAAGTGCATGGGCAATTGCATCGTCCATTAACTCTTGTTCACTGCTTGGTGCTTTACTCAGGACATGACCAGAAACACGGTGTTTAGAACCTGGGTGACCAATACCAATGCGTAGACGATGAAAGTTCGGACCGATATGCGGCACGATATCGCGTAAACCGTTATGTCCACCATGACCACCGCCAGTTTTCAGGCGAATAATGCCTGGATTCATATCCAGTTCATCATGGGCAATCAGGATTGATTCGGGTGCGATATTGTAGAATTTGGCGAAAGGAACAACACTTTTACCGGAAAGGTTCATGAATGTTGTAGGTAGAAGGAGACGGACGTCTTGACCTTCGATATTGCCACGACCGCTGAATCCATTGAATTTAGGGTCTTTTTTAAGGTTAATGCCATATTGATCTGCAAGGCGTTCTACAAACCAGAAGCCTGCATTATGGCGGGTTTGAGCATACTCAGAACCTGGGTTGCCCAAACCTACAATCAGTGAAATATTTGACACTAATCTACACCATTAACACTTATGCGCGTTTGAAGTCAGCGTGCATTGGAGTGTTTTTAGCTGGGTGACGTTGTAACGCTTGGATTTTAACGCTTTCAACTTTACCGTTTACATCAATTTCGATTACTTCTTCGAAGAATGAGTTGCTTTCTAAGAATTTAACAAGCTGACGAAGTTCAAGAGAAACAGCTACAGGAGCAGCTTCGCCACCATAGATGATCGCTGGAACTTTAGCAGCATGACGAAGGCGGCGGCTCGAACCTTTCCCTTGTTGTGCTACTTCACGTGCTTCTGCGTTTAATACGAAGTTTGCCATGATAGACATCCTATTTAAGTTTTAAATGAACCGGACCTGCGACCGATCCGGTGATAGAAAGCCCCGCCAAATGGCAGGGCTTTGGAAATTCAGCGCACTATTATAGATAAGAATCGAACATTGCGCTAATAGATTCTTCGTTGTTGATACGACGAATTGTTTCAGCAACCATGCTTGCAACTGAAACCTGGCGAATCTTGCCAAGAGCTAAAGCTTCTTCTGAAAGAGGGATGGTGTCAGTAACTACCAACTCATCGATCACAGAATTTTTCAGATTTTCAAGTGCTTTACCAGATAATACTGGGTGAGTCGCGTAAGCAACTACTTTGCGGGCACCGAAAGTTTTCAACGCATCAGCAGCTTTACAAAGCGTACCAGCAGTATCCACCATGTCATCAACGATCACACAGTCACGATCTTTCACATCACCAATCAAATGCATCACTTGTGATTCATTCGCTTTTTGACGACGTTTATCGATGATCGCCAGGTCGATATCACCCATCTGTTTCGCAACAGCACGAGCACGAACTACACCACCTACGTCAGGAGAAACAACCATCAGGTTATGATGCTGTTGTTGGCGTAAATCAGCAAGCAGGGCTGGCGTACCGTAGATGTTGTCTACAGGAATATCGAAGAAACCTTGGATCTGGTCAGCGTGAAGGTCAATCATCACCACACGGTCAATACCTACAGTGGTCAGCATATCTGCAACAACTTTTGCAGTAATCGGCACACGGCTTGAACGGGGACGACGGTCTTGACGGGCATAACCGAAGTAAGGAATCACGGCAGTAATACGACCAGCACTTGCACGGCGTAACGCGTCAGCCATAACCAGGATTTCCATCAGGTTATCGTTGGTCGGTGCACAAGTAGGTTGTACGATGAATACGTCTTTACCACGAACATTTTCAGTGATCTCAACAGCGATTTCGCCATCAGAGAACTGGCCTACAGAGGCAGCGCCTAGAGGAATATGTAAGTGACTTACGACTTTTTGAGCGAATTGTGGATGCGCGGTTCCACTAAAAACGACAAGATTGGGCATGAAGCACCCTTGGCGGTTGGTATGTATGGAAGTAGATGGCAGGGGTAGCTGGATTCGAACCAACGAATGCCGGGATCAAAACCCGGTGCCTTACCACTTGGCGATACCCCTAATGCGGCAGAACTTTAATATTTTTGCGGTATTGTGTCAAGGTAAATTAACAGTCTTACAGCAAATGATGTTCTGTCTTTTTTCGAGAAAATGGCAGGGGCGGCTGGATTCGAACCAACGGATGCCGAGATCAAAACCCGGTGCCTTACCACTTGGCGACGCCCCTAGATTTGATGAACTGTAAGATGGCAGGGGTAGCTGGATTCGAACCAACGGATGCCGGGATCAAAACCCGGTGCCTTACCACTTGGCGATACCCCTAATACAGTACATCTACAGGTGAATAATGGCAGGGGTAGCTGGATTCGAACCAACGGATGCCGAGATCAAAACCCGGTGCCTTACCACTTGGCGATACCCCTATTGAACCTTGAAATGATGTAATGGCGATTCTTGTAGACTGTTCACCAAGTAAGATTTACATGGTGCATTCTCAAGAATGTCGGTCACATTCATATCATCAGTTGCTTCGATAAAAACACAAGCACCTGTACCTGTAAGCTTTGCAACACCGAATTGATCGAGATATTGCATTGCCTCATCGACTTCTGGATATAGGCTTCTTGCCACTGGCTCAAAGTTATTTCCGAAATCAGATGGCTTTATCTGATAGGCGCAAAATTTAGAGGGCTTCGTGTCTCTTGTCAACGTTTTTTGTGAAAAAAGCTGTTGAGTGCTGATAAAACAGTCAGGTTTTAACACAATGAACTGTTTTTGATCTAAGTCTATGAATGTTAAGTGTTCACCAATACCTTCAGCCCAGGCATTGCGACCATGAACAAAAATAGGCACATCCGCGCCCAGCTTGACGCCGAGCTCTGCCAGTTGCTCAGAATTTAAGCCACAATGCCATAACTGGTTCAGCACAATCAGGGTCGTTGCTGCATTGGATGAGCCACCACCAAGACCTGCACCCATGGGAATATTCTTCTCTAGTCGAATGATCAGACCAGAAGGCGTTTTGGTATAAGGCTGCAAAATCTGCGCTGCACGATAGATGAGATTCTGTTCCAGATCGACTGAGGACAAACCTTCAATCTGAATCTGCTGATCATCTGTTTGCTCAAACTCTAGCCAGTCACACAAATCTATCAACTGAAAGATACTTTGCAGCTCGTGATAACCATCCGGACGGCGACCGGTGATATGGAGAAACAAATTCAGTTTTGCAGGTGCGGGAACACGAATCATCATAAGCTTGCGTCAGACCAGTTAACGGTTTTGAATCACCATTGTAATACGGTTTTCACCCCCATTCTCAAGTGACTGCTTTAAAATCAAGCGGTTTGGAACAGTTGCCTGCTGGTTATAACTCAGATCTACCGTCCAGCCTTGTTCAATAATCTGGCTGATACGCTGTGAGCTGTCTTTCTGGATCTGGGCAGATTGAGTCGCGGGACGTGCCTGTACCCAATCAACTAAATGACTAATCGGGGCTTGCCAGCCGGTTGCACGTTGCAATAGTTCTTCTGCCGTTGCTGCCTTGATCAGGCCGGTTTTGGCACTATTCAAAGTCACTTGGCCAGGAGTACCTGAAATCTGGGTTTTTCCGGCACCTAAGATACCAGTTAGTTCAATATCAAATTCTTCTTGCTGCTGAACCCAGGTAAAAAAGGCGCTACCGCTTTGCTGAGGTGTACGTACCCCGATTTTACCTTGCAGCTGGAACTGGTTTTCAGCCTGTACCGATGGCGTGACAGGCGCTTTTTGCTGCACCATCTGCTGACAACCACTCATGAATAGGGCAGTAGAAGCAAGGAAACAGCAGCCTAAAGTACTTATGTTGCGCATAAAAGAATGGACTCGTTCAGGATTGTGGTGCTAACAATAGCGAATTAAGTTGGTTTAATTCTGGGTCATTTGGATGGTTTTGTTGTAATTGTTGTAACACTTGATGGAATTGTTGTAGATCACCTTTCATATAAAGCGAACGTGCATAACGGACGCCAATTTTCGCACTTGGATTCAGTTCATAGGCTTTAAGCAGCACTTGGGCAGCCGTAGCAAAGTCATTCTGCAAATAACAGATATAGCCATAGGTATCCAGAATAGAAGCCTGTTCTGGTGCGTATTCCAGTGCCTGTTCAGCATAGCGCCGTGCTTCATCCAGATGGCGATTTTGACGGGCCAGCGTATAGGCATAAGCATTCAGATAGGTTGGACTATTCGGTTCGATTTTAAGCAGGGTTTTTAACAACTGATCCAGTTGATCACGATCTTCATGCGGATCTAACAACAAGACTTGAGCATAGACCAGTTCCGGATCATCCGGCAGGTTTTTGCTGGCTTCTTCCAGAATTCGGATCGCTGCGTTCTTATTATTCATGCGTTTCAGAATATCCGCTTGAGCCAGATACAGGAAACTGGCATGTTGCGGATAATTGACCCGTTCCTGAGTCAGAAAGCGCAGTGCATCATGCAGTTTATCCTGCTCGGCAAAGATCGCAATGATATTGCGTCGTGAGACCGTATACAGGCTGCCATCCACCAGGCGGTAATACGCCTTGGCGGTTTCATAATGCTGTTTGCGTTCTGCATTGACCGCCAGATAGTAATAGGCTTCATTCTGGTACTGAGCCGAATAACGGAGCTCAACCAGGTATTTTTCAGCTCGTTCATATTGCTGCAGGTCAATACTGGTCAGACCGGCAATAAACAGTGCTTCTTCGTGTTGTGGTGATTTTTTCAGGATCGTTTCTAGTTTCTGTAAGGCCTTTTCAGCTTCATTTAGCTTGATCAGGTATTTGACCTCAGCCAGACGTATATCCATGTTGTTGCGATGTTTACGACTGGCTTTCTCGTACCATTTCAGCGTTTCCGCATCATCACCCAATGCCGCCAACAGATTGGCTTTCATCAGGATATAACCAGTCGACTTTGGACGTTTTTTTAAGGCGCGGTTGATGGTATTGAGAGCCTGTTCTAGCTGACCTTTTTGTGCTTCCAGACCGGCGACCAGCACCAGAATCGAAGGATTGTCTTTGGCTTTGCTAGTACTTAGAGCCTGAATTAAATATTCACGGTCATCCGGCTCATCCGGGGCAATCCCGGCCAGAATTTCTTCCAGATCGGCGTTATCATCAATTTTCAGGATCTTTTCCAGCGTTTCTGCCGCCAGTTCGTACTCATGCGCTTTTAAGGCAATATGCGCCAGATAGAATAATGCCGGCACATCCTGTGGTTCTTGAACGACCCAGTGGGTAGAAATATCCAGCGCTGCATTCAGGTCTTCATGTTCGAGGGCGATATTGAGTGCGCGCTGTTTAACCGCGGTGGAATTGCTTTTAATGGCCAGCACAGTATAGTTGTGTAAAGCGTTTGGAATATCGCGATAGGCGAGTGCGAACTCGGCTATCATACTTTGTTTTATCGCATCATAATTTTGATTTGCATGGTAAACTGCTTCTGCTGCATAAAGATGAGCAGTTGAAGCCATGCTAACCACCAGCAAGAATGTGGTAGAATATTGCTTAATGGTAGGGCCGTTTATACGGCTAGTTGTTAGACGCAATTTTTCTTTATCCAAGTAATGCTTTTTATGACACCGATGTTGCACAATAGCATAAATTTAGTGAAATGATGACCTGATATGTCTTTCTTTGCATTGGGTGTCAACCATCAAACTGCCTCTGTAGAGCTGCGCGAAAAGATTGCTTTTAACCCTGAAAAGTTAAGCATTTTACTTGCCGAGCAAAGCCAGCACCCTGTACTGAATGATATGGTGGTGGTGTCTACATGTAACCGGACCGAAGTTTACGCGATGTCGGACAATGTCGACATGGTGCTAAACTGGCTCGCCCAGACCAATGGTATTGATCCCAAGCAATTACAGAATCATGTTTATTGCTATCAGAATGCGCAAGCCGTCACTCATCTGATGCGTGTCGCCAGTGGTCTCGACTCCCTGATGCTTGGTGAACCGCAGATTCTGGGACAGGTCAAAACCGCACTCTCTCTTGCCAAAGAATCTAAAACCGTTTCGCAAAACCTGAATCGTATCTTTGAATATGCCTTTTATGCAGCTAAGCGTGTGCGCTCGGAAACAGCAGTCGGCAGTCATGCAGTCTCAATGGGTTATGCAGTCGCGCAATTAGCATTGCAAGTGTTTAGCCGACCTGAGCAGTTGACTGTGATGGTGGTAGCCGCCGGGGAAATGAACAGTCTGGTGGCCAAACATCTGGCAGAAATGGGCGTCGGAAAAATCATTATCTGTAACCGGACTCGTGCTCGTGCAGAGAATCTGGCGCAGGAAATTGCCCACCGTGCAGATGTAGAAATTATTGACTTTGATCAACTGGCAGCAAACCTGCATCGTGCAGATGTGATTTCTAGTTGTACCGGTAGTTTGCATCAAGTCATTCACTATCCGGATGTCAAAGCTGCCTTAAAGAAGCGCCGTTACCAGCAGATGCTGTTGGTCGATCTGGCTGTACCGCGTGATATTGATCCAAAAGTTGAAAAGCTGGATGGAGTTTATCTCTATGGCGTGGACGATCTGCAAAGCGTGATTGATGAAAACCTGGCGCAGCGTCGTCAGGCAGCGGTCGAAGCGGAAGTGATGGTCAATCAACTGGCGACTGAGTTGATCACCCAGCAGAAGGTGAGTGAGGCGGGTAGTACGATTCATGCTTACCGGGATTATGGGGAAAGCTTACGTCAGGAAGAACTGGCAACCGCTATGCAACGCATCGCTAAAGGTGAAAGTGCTGAAACAGTATTGGCCGAATTTTCGCATCGTTTGACCCAAAAACTTCTGCATCCGACCTCAATCATGCTGCGTGAAGCTGCCAAAGCTGAAGATCCAAGCTATTTTGAAATGCTACAGAACAGTTTGCAGGACGTGGTTCAGCATCGCCGTAAGGTTAAACATTAAGATGATGTCGGGATAACTTTCCGATATTTAAAAGGCGTTTAAAATAAACGCCTTTTTTATTTTCATGATTTTTAATCTTCGAGTAAGGTCATGGAACGTTTTTTATCAATTTCATAAATCCGCATCTTGAGATTTTTCATCTCCGCGATGCTACTAAACTTTTTCGATTTTAATTTGTGTTGTAGACACTGATATTGCAGCTTGATCGAGAAGTCTGCCGCCAGTTTGTCTGCCTGCTCAGGAGAAGAGGTGTAATCACTGACATTGGCATGTTGCAGGATATGCTGTAACTCATGATGATGTGCAGCACAGGCACCGAGTACATAATAGGTCGACAATTCCGGATCATCCGGCAATTCATCAAAAATCACATTCAATATATTCAGAATCTTGAACAACAGCTGATCTTCACTGACCAGTGCGCGTAATGGTTCAAAATGAATATACAGATATGGATGATTCAACAGAATCGCAATGACATACTCTTCGGCATCAATTTTGGTGCTAAAGCTTAGAGAGGCGTCATTATTGACTTTGGGTTGCCATTTGCGGCTAAAACCGAGTTTTTCCCGAAAGAACTGCTGTAGTAGATAACGGAATGAGCCAGCTTTTGGCAATAATTCGGTTAGCTGACGTAGCTCTCCCATCACCTGACTTTTACCTTCAGGCGTTGCAATGTTGTGGTTCTGGGTGAGATGGGCAAAGACAAAGTCAGAGAGCAACGGTGCCTGATCCAGCAGACGGCGGAAATTTTCAATACCTTCACGACGAATCAGGGAGTCGGGGTCATGGTCATTCGGCAGAACAAAGAATTTTAGCTCACGCCCATCGTTCAGTAAGGGTAGAGCAATTTCCAGAGTACGGCGTGCCGCTTTTTGTCCAGCCGCATCACCATCAAAAGCAATGGTAATCCGGTTATTCTGCTTGAACAGAATATTTAGGTGATCAGTATTACTTGCTGTTCCCAAAGTAGCCACTGCACCATGAATGCCATATTGCTGCAAGGCAATGACATCCATATAGCCTTCCACCATCAGCCAGTCTTGAGCTTTCTGCTTGCGACCTTCATACAGCCCATACAATAACTGGTTTTTATGGAAAACTTCTGAATCGGGTGAGTTGATGTATTTTGGTTTAATTTCGTCATTTAGTGCACGACCACCAAAACCGACCACACGGCCTTTACTATCCCGAATCGGAAAAATGACACGGTCACGGAGTAGGTTAAAATCCCGGCCACTGTCGCTGGTACGAATCAGACCTAAAAGTTTGAGACCTTCAATATCCTGCGGGAAGGCTTTTTCCAGATGCTGCCAGTCTTCCGGTGCATAACCGAGTCGCCAGTAGGCAATCGTTTCTGCGGTCAGACCACGCTGTTTAAAATATTGCTGGGCACTTGGACTGTTGGGTAGCTGACGCTCATAAAACTGCGCAATATTTTCCAGCAAGTCATATAAGTTGCCATCTGCTTGTGCTTCTGCTGTAGGCATTTGCTCAAAAGCAGCAAAAGGATCATCTGTATAAAATTCAGCTTCAGGTGTCTGAATTTCAGCAAATGGATCAAAATAAGCAGACTGTTCAGGCGTCGGATTTGTAGATGTATCCGCAGTTTTTGCTGGTGATGCTGCAACCGGTTTTGGTTTAGCTTCGCGTTTGTATTTTAAGCGGTTGGAATCTTTATTGTCTTTAGGCAGTTCAATTCCGGTCTGGCTGGACAGATCTTTCATCACTTCAATGAAATTGCGGCTGCCAATATCCATTAAAAAGCGAATGGCATTACCATTGGCCTGACAGCCAAAGCAGTGGAAATACTGCTTGTCACGGTAGACGTGGAAAGAAGGCGATTTTTCCTGATGGAAAGGGCAACAGCCCGAATAAGTACGGCCAGTTTTTTTTAGTTTCACGTATTGACCAATCACATCGACAATATCGGTGCGATCGAGAATCTGATCAATCGTATGCTGAGGAATGGCCATGGTTTGCTAAGCTTCTCGTGCTGCGTTATTTAGGTGTTAAATCATTGAAAATTAAGAGTAGGATGATTCATCCAACGCTATAAATGAATTAATTGGTATAACCTGTTTGCACAATTTGTTCAAGCATTGCTCAGAAAATGCAAAAGGGCAAGTATGATAACTTGCCCTTGAGGAAATTGCACCTTCGAGAGTCGGCTTATTCAGCAATCGGTTCAGGTAGCTCAGTTTCATTAGTTTTAGGACGATCGAGTAAACCGAAAGTCATGCGATTGGTCAGACTGCGTTTTTCTGACTGGTCTTCAGATGATTGGCTAGACGTATCGGTCACGGTTTTGGCTTCTTTACCGAAAATACCCAAAGTCGCACGGTTGAAGAAACTGCCTTCACTACGTGCTGCACGCAGGTTCACAGTACCATCAGCATTCACCAGACCTGGATAGTTCAGTTTCAGTACTTCGATATATTGCTGTGCTGTGGCTTTATCACCTAGTTTGTCATAGCCGTAAGCAACGGTTGCCAGCGCTTCTGGAATCTGTGGCGTTTGTGGATAGTGTTCAATTACCCATAAACCACGTTCAACAGCAGCCAGATATGCTTTACGCTTGATATTGAAACGGGCCGCATTCATTTCGCTTTCTGCCAGTTCCTGACCGATAAACTTCATACGTTGTGCAGCGTCTACTGCATAGGTGCTTGATGGATAGCGGCGAATGAAATCGACAAAATTCTGGTAAGCTACTTTCAGGTAGCTCACATCACGGTGTGACTGTTTTAGTGAGGTATAACGTAGCAGGCCATTATAGTTCTGCTCCATATTCGCTACGCCACGGACATAGTAAGCATAGTCGACATTTGGATGTTGCGGATTCAGACGGATAAAGCGTTCTGCCAGTGCAACAGCACCTTCATAATCTTTTTGCTGGAATTTGACATACAGCAGTTCCAGTTGCGCCTGCGGTGCATACTGGCTGGTTGGGTAATAGGTTTCCAGTGCTTCGAGCTGTTTTGCTGCATCAGTATATTGTTTGCGATCTAGCGCGTTCTGTGCTTTCTGGATATAAACCTGTTCGCTAGATTCTGGACCTTTGTCCACGACTTCTTTTTTTGGATTACTGCTACAGCCTACCATTGCCGATGCAATGCCTAACGTCATAGCAAGCATTGTCATTTTATAATGTGGTAGCGACATAAAAATTCCTCTGTTAATACGGGCAATGAGCTACAATTGCACTATTAAACCACTTTTGTCTGAATGAGCAAATGAGTCAAGCACAATCTTCCAATTCTAATATCCCTGATACTGATTTCAATTTACTTGAAGATTCTGAGGATGCAGATAACCATACTTCAGACGCAACTGCAACACGTTTATCGTTGCAATTTCAATTGGATGAAAGTTATATCGGGCAACGTATCGACCAGATTGCGGCCATGGTCTGGAGCGATTTTTCTCGAGAAAAGCTCAAGCAATGGATCAAAGACGGCAATTTATTAGTGAATGGTCAACCAGTTAAGCCGAAATTTAAAAGTGACGGCTTTGAAACCCTGACTTTAAACGTTGAACTGGAGGCACAAACCCGTAGCTTGCCTGAAGATATTCCACTGGATATCGTCTATGAAGATGATGACATCATTGTCATTAACAAACCAGTGGGCATGGTGGTACATCCGGGTGCAGGCAATATGACTGGTACACTGGTCAATGCCTTGCTGCATCATTATCCGAAATCTTCTGAACTGGCGCGTGCAGGTTTAGTGCACCGGATCGATAAAGATACTAGTGGTCTATTGGTTGTCGCTAAAAATCTGGAAGCGCAGTTTGCGCTTAGCAAGCAGCTTGAGAAAAAGACCGTCTACCGTGTGTATGACCTGATCGTATATGGCAACATCATTGCCGGCGGTACCATTGATGAACCGATTAAACGTCATCCAGTGGATCGTGTGAAAATGGCAGTCCTGCCAGGCGGTAAGGAAGCGGTGACGCACTACAATGTGAAAGAACGCTTCCAGCATTTCACCCGTATTCAGGCACGTCTGGAAACCGGTCGTACGCACCAGATTCGTGTGCACTTTAGCTACCTGGGCTATGGTCTGGTGGGTGATCAGGTCTATATGCCACGTGTGCGTATGCCAGCCGGTGCTTCGCAATTGCTGGATGACACCTTGCGTGGTTTTAAACGTCAGGCACTGCATGCAGCGACTCTAGGCCTGAAACATCCACGTACCAAAGAAGAAATGACCTTTAATGCGCCGTGGCCAGAAGACTTCGCCAATCTGGTTGAAGTGCTGCGTAGCGAAAACAAGGCCTATTAATTTTTCATTCTATTAGCAGTCATTAAAAAAAGGGAAGCGACATGCAATTTGTACAAGGTTTGCCTCAAGGCGTTTATGTGGGTCAGACCCGTGTTCATCATGAACAGGTACAGCCTTCAGCCCAGCCAGAACTGGCCGGCTTTAACCTGGCTTTGCATGTCAATGATGATGCTGCACGTGTACAGAAGCATCGCATCCAGCTGTTGAAAGACTTCCAGCCTTTTGGTGTGGACAAAATTACCTGGATGACACAGACGCATAGCACCATTTGTCATACCATCAATGAGCAGATGCCTTTCGAGGCATTGGTCGGCGATGGCCTGGTCACACAGCGCAAGGCCCATGCCTTGATGATGATGACGGCAGACTGCTTACCTGTGGTACTGGGTAATGCTGAAGGCACTGAAGTAGCCAATCTGCATGCGGGTTGGCGTGGGCTGGCAGGCGGTATCGTTGAAAATACCATTGCCGCGATGCAATCCAAGCCTACCTGGGCGTGGCTCGGTGTAGCGATCAGCCAGCCTTGTTTTGAAATTGGCTCAGAAGTAAAAGAAGCTTTCTGTTCCAAATATCCTGAACTGGACAGTGCATTTCAGGCAGGGGAACAGGCCGGAAAATACTATGCGGATCTGTATGCGATTGCGCGTTACATCTTACAGCAGCAGGGTGTTGAGACTGTTCTAGGTGGCGATCAGTGTTCATATCGTCAGGCGGATGAATATTTTTCCTATCGCCGTGAAGCCAAAACCGGACGCATGGCAACATTCGTGTTTATGGCATGAAAATGTTAAACTTGATTGAAATTCTTGGTTTTTGATTGTTATGTCCCTATCTTCCCAATCTGCTGCGATTGTTTATCACAGTCCTTATGGACACACGGCTAAAGTGGCAAACTTCATTGCCGAAGGCGCACAAAAAACTGGTGTCCAGGTGCATATGATGAATGTGGAACAGGTGGATTGGGAGGTGTTGGACGCTGCCGATGCAATTGTATTTGGCTGTCCGACCTATATGGGTAGTCTGACTTCTGCCATGAAGTTATTTATGGAGCAGTCGTCCAAGCGCTGGCTGGCACGTAGCTGGCAGGGTAAACTGGCTGCAGCCTTTACCAATGGTGGTGGACTCAGTGGCGACAAGTTGGCGGTCCTGCAGCAAATCAACTTATTTGCCATGCAGCATGGCATGTTGTGGAGTGGCTTACCATTAATGCCGACAGGACGTGCAGTGACCGATCTGAATCGGATGTCGAGCTTTCTGGGTCTCATGACCCAATCTGATAATGCGCCTGTTGAAGTGACACCACCGGAAGGGGATTTACAAACCGCGATCTGGTTTGGTGAATATATTGCCTTGACACTGGCCCGTCTGAATCTGAAAGCCTAATTCGATCCATAAAAAAAACCTCCATCAATTGGAGGTTTTTTTATTGCTGGCATTATTTATGGAAAATACGCGCTTTATCACGTTGCCAGTCACGGTCTTTTTCAGATGCACGTTTGTCGTGTAACTGTTTACCTTTTACCAACGCAATTTCCAGCTTGGCATGCGGGCCTTTCCAGTAACAGGCCAGTGGTACACAGGAATAACCTTTCTGGTTGATCGCGCCCATGAGTTTTTCAATTTCACGGCGTTTCAGCAGCAGTTTACGGGTACGCGTTGCTTCAGGGACAACATGGGTAGATGCACTCAGTAAAGGCTGAATCTGTGCGCCGAACAGGAACGCCTCACCATTTTTAAAGGTGATATAGCTCTCCACAATACTCATACGACCGGCACGCAGGGATTTTACTTCCCAGCCTTGCAAGGAAAGCCCAGCTTCAAATTTTTCTTCAATAAAATAATCGTGACGGGCACGTTTGTTCAGAGCAATCGTTCCGCCGTTATTTTTTTTAACTACAGTTGCTTTCGCCATAATCAGACACTTCCAAAGTTGTAGCTATTGTACCGTAACTTTTATTGAGTTGAAGTGTTTAAATTGATGGAGTTTCTTCACTAAAAAATGAAGATTTTGTTAAAATGGAAACTTACACAATAAACAGAGTACAAATGGATGACTAAAACTCGTGTAATTTATCCGGGAACTTTTGATCCGATCACCAATGGCCATATTGATTTGGTGACCCGCGCAGCAAAGATGTTTGATGAAGTTGTAGTTGCAATTGCAATCGGACATCACAAAAACCCGGTATTTAGTCTGGAAGAACGAGTTGAACTGGCCCAAACGTCATTAAGCCATTTGAACAATGTTGAATTTGTAGGATTTGATGGCCTGCTGGTGAACTTCTTCCGCGAGCAGAATGCTACAGCGGTATTACGTGGTTTACGTGCAGTGTCCGATTTTGAGTATGAATTCCAGCTGGCCAACATGAACCGTCAACTGGATTCTCATTTTGAAGCGGTATTTTTAACCCCTTCAGAGCAATATTCTTTTATTTCATCCACATTGGTGCGTGAAATTGCTCGTTTAAGAGGTGATGTGACCAAGTTTGTTCCGCCAAACGTGGTTGAAGCCTTCGAGCGTAAACTTCAGCAAGGTTGGTAGAGTGTCTTTATATATCACCGATGAATGTATCAATTGTGATGTCTGTGAACCTGTCTGTCCGAATGAGGCAATTTTTATGGGTGACGTCATCTATGAAATTAACCCGGACTTATGTACAGAATGCGTCGGACATCACGACAAACCACAGTGCCAGTTATTTTGTCCTGTGGACTGTATCCCGCTTGATCCGAACCATGCCGAGACCCGTGAGGAGCTTCAGGCCAAGTATGAAAAACTGACTGCTCAAAAAACATCAAGCAATTAGTCGCCAGATTTGGTACTATGCGGCTCGAAGTGAGCCAGACGATCGCTGCTGTGGAGATCTCCGTGATTGAAGCAGGGGAGGAAAGTCCGGGCTTCATAGGGCAAGGTGCCAGGTAACGCCTGGGCGGCGTGAGCCGACGGAAAGTGCAGCAGAGAGTAGACCGCCTTCATTATGGTTCTGAGCAATCGGAATCGGAGGTAAGGGTGAAAGGGTGCGGTAAGAGCGCACCGCATGGCTGGTAACAGTTCATGGCATGGTAAACCCCACCGGAAGCAAGACCAAATAGGGATCCTTTAGGCATGGCCCATGCTGGATCCGGGTAGGTCGCTTGAGCGTATGAGTGATTGTACGCCTAGAGGAATGATCGTTCTCGACAGAACCCGGCTTATCGGCTCACTTCACCAAATTTTGATCAATCAGCACAATATGGGCTTGACGTTCTAAACAGAAAAACCCATAATGCGCGCACAGTTTAAGGCTATGTAGCTCAGTTGGTTAGAGCACCGCACTCATAATGCGGGGGTCACAAGTTCAAGTCTCGTCATAGCCACCATATTCTGAAAAACCCACTCCGATTGAGTGGGTTTTTTTTATAGCTAATGTTTTGTGGCTTCATTGGTTAAAAATCTAAAAAGCCTTACAATAGTTAAAATAAAACAAATAACAAGAATATGTATGATGATTAAAAATTTAATGCTATCAACTCTGATTTTCTTTATTGCTTTACCTGTTTTTGCTGCAGATTCAATTAAGTCACTTCCTTTTAAAGAAAAAAGTATTTCCAAAGCAGAAATACGATCAATTTGTCAGAAAATAAAACTTAGTTGTGATGAGAGTGGTGCAAAACTTTGGGTAGTTAAAATTGCTGAAGCTGAAAAATATTATTTAATTAATGAAAATTTACAAATGATTCAGCTTTCAAAACATCTTGGAAAGTATCAAATCGTTGATTATTGGGATCTAACCAGGTATCAACAGGTTTATGCGCTTGAAGAGGATAAGAGTGGTATAGAATTTATATATCCTGCCTTATACCCACTCTATCGGCATAGTTATGCTATTGCCTTAATTCATGGCTGGGTTTCAAATGATGCAGGTGAACAGAATGCACAGTTTATTCAATTACTTCCAAAAGGAAAGACAAAACTGGTCTTCGAGCATTTACCTTTTTACGAATACCAGAATCGACTTTCCTGCTACAAAGATATGAAAGATAAAAAGAATAATTATTGTGATGATCAGAAGGAGACCGTACTTAAGATCAGCTATAGAGATGTAGGATTGGCTTATTATGAATGGCGTTTAAGTTATTTGAATATAAACTGGCTTAAGAATAATAAAATCGACGAATATAAACAGCGGAGTTTGGCGTTAATCCCTTTTATTCAAGCGCAGTAAAGGCATGTAGCAGTGATCTAACATCATCCGTTTGCAACTGCTCACGCATTTTTAAAAACTGCTTTTCATCTAAGTCATAGAGCTTTAGAGAAAGTAGTTTCTTAATATCTTCTTCAGGGAAGCGATATTTAATAATTTTCGCAGGCACGCCACCTACAATCGCATAAGGTGGAACGTCTTTTGTGACGACAGCACCTGTTGCCACCACAGCACCTTCACCGAGCTTTACACCTTGCATAATCATGGCACGTGAGCCAATCCAACAGCCATCTCCAATGACTGTATCACCTGCAGGCACAAAACTACGTGTATCGAATGGAAACGCAGAAATCCAGTCTGTTCGGTGTAACTGGTTACCACCCATCATAATTACGCATTCTGCGCCAAAACAGACGAAATTCCCGATATAAAGCTGGTCAATCGGCTTCTCTGGTGTAGCTGGCTTATCATGCAGATAACGCACCACACAACGCTCAAAACCTTGATCCCAATAGGCTGAGTAATAACTGTAATTGCCCTTAATATGAATATTTGGATTCTTCACCGTTTTGGAGAGGAATTCGAACTCACACCAATGGTTCACAGGGGAATTAATCAACTTTTCAGCCATAACTAGGATTCAATAACAATTAATGCGTCATTATAGCGAATTGATCTTCAAGCTGGAGAACAATCCCATTCAATAACAGACCTGATTGCAGGGTTAAGTTTTACATGGTCTTAGCGGATTGAGGGATACGCGTAATGACTTTGATTTCGAAGTCAAAACCTGCCAGCCAGGTCACGCCCACAGCTGTCCAGTTCGGATAGGGCTTTTGCGTAAAAATCTGGTTTTTAACTTTCATAATGCTTTCAAATTGCTGTTCAGGATTGGTGTGAAAGGTCGTGACGTCGACAATATCATCGAAAGTACAACCAGCCGCTGCCAATGTAGCAGCCAAGTTTTCAAAAGCTCGTTCTACCTGTTTCTCAAAGTCAGGTTCAGGACTGCCATCTTCACGGCTACCAACCTGACCAGAAACAAATAATAAATCTTCTGATTTGATTGCGGCAGAATAATCATGCTGTTCATACAAAGCATGGCGATTTTGGGGAAATATTGCAGTTCTAGTCATGATAATTCTCGCTCAATTTTAATTTATACGTATTTTAGAAAGCTGTTTAAATTTTCACATACGTAACGTATGTAAACATAATTGACATACGATGCGTATGTCAATTAAAATTTTCACAATACTGATGGAAACAATATATGTCTGTACGTGAACAAAAAATGGCGGAAACCCGCAAAAAACTCATAGAAGTCGCACGTCGTGCATTTGCTGAATACGGTTATGCGGACACTTCCATGGATAAGCTCACGGCAGAAGCAGGGCTAACCCGGGGTGCGCTATACCATCATTTTGGTGATAAAAAGGGCTTATTTGCTGCCGTGGTCGATCAGATTGATTCAGAAATGGCTGAATATGCCGGGCAACATCTGGAGCAGCCTGATGATCTATGGGAGGGATTGATGCTTGAAGGGCGTACCTATATCGAACATGCTTTAAATGCTGAGTTCCAACGGATTGTGCTACGTGATGGTCCGGCAGTATTAGGGGACCCCGCACATTGGCCAAGTCAAAATAAATGCCTGCAGTCGACACGTGAATGCGTAGAACAGTTAATGGTTGAAGGTAGATTAAAACCAGTTGATGCACTTGCTGCGGCAGTCTTGCTCAATGGTGCAGCAATGAATGCAGCACTATGGGTCGCTTCTAGTGAGGATCCTGCACAGGTCTTACCTCAGGCTTTACAGGCATTTGAAGCCTTGGCATCTGGCTTCTTAAAATAAAATCGATGGGAATTTCTAGGCTCAATAAAAAACCCCTCATCTGAGGGGTCTTACAGCCTAAAATATCTAGTTAAAAATTAGATATATTCAACGCTTACAATTTCGTATTCGACTTCACCTTGTGGTGTCACGATTTTCACATCGTCGCCTTCGTTTTTACCCAGCAGGCCACGCGCGATCGGAGAGTTCACAGAGATCTTGTTGATCTTAAAGTCTGCTTCATCATCACCCACGATTTTGTAAGTTTTGCGTTCTTCAGTGTCTAGATTCTCAATAGTCACAGTGACACCAAAAACTACACGACCGTTTTGCTCCAGTTCTTTAACATCAATCACCTGGCAAGCGCCCAGTTTACCTTCGATGTCCTGAATACGGCCTTCACAGAAACCTTGCTGCTCACGCGCAGCATGATATTCCGCGTTTTCTTTTAAATCCCCATGCTCACGTGCCTCTGCAATCGCTGCAGTAATACGTGGACGATCCACAGTTTTCAGTTGGTGTAATTCTTTCTCTAAGGCAAGTTTGCCTTCGGGAGTCATAGGATAACGTTGCATAGTTGTCCCTCAGTAATAAAAATGAAAGTCTATAAATGAAAAAAAGCCCGCCACCGAGAAGGTGACGGGACTTCTCAGTAACGAATTAACCTACTGTTAAATCTTGCAAACGATATACATCCATTGGCAATTTAATTGCTAAAGCTTGGCATACAGCATCAGCACCATTCAGGGTAGTGGTATGGTATACCTTACCTTGAAGCGCAGAGCGACGGATCGAGAATGAATCCTGCTGAGCTTGTTTACCCTCAGTGGTATTGATAATGAGGTGAATTTCACCATTTTTCAAGCGGTCTACAATGTTTGGACGGCCTTCGGTTACTTTATTTACACGTTCACATTCAATACCTGCAGCTTTAATTACATCGTATGTGCCGCCAGTCGCAAGAATCTTGAAGCCAAAGTCAGCAAGCTGCTTCGCAATACCTACCGCACGTGGTTTATCAGAATCACGTACAGAGATGAATGCATGTTTCACTTCGCCTTCAGTTGGCAGACCTGGTAAACGATCGTTAGAGCCTAGAACAGCTTTGTAGAACGCTTCACCAAATGTTTTACCAACGCCCATTACTTCGCCTGTTGATTTCATTTCAGGGCCAAGGATCGGGTCAACACCAGGGAATTTGTTGAATGGGAATACTGCTTCTTTCACAGAGAAGTGAGCAGGGATAATCTCTTTGGTAAAGCCTTGAGACTCAAGAGATTGGCCAGCCATACAACGTGCAGCTACTTTTGCTAAAGATTCACCGATACATTTAGAAACGAACGGAACCGTACGAGAAGCACGAGGGTTCACTTCCAAAATGTAAACGTCATCGCCTTTCACCGCAAACTGAACGTTCATCAAGCCTACAACGCCAAGCTCTTTAGCCATAGCGATGGTTTGACGACGCATTTCGTTTTGCACGTCTTCAGACAATGAATATGGAGGAATCGAACATGCAGAGTCACCAGAGTGAATACCGGCTTGTTCAATGTGCTGCATAATACCGCCGATCACCACGTCTTTACCGTCAGATACGCAGTCCACGTCAACTTCAATCGCATCATCAAGGAAGTGATCCAGAAGAACAGGCGCTTCATTCGATGCTTGTACAGCATCACGTAAGTAGCGTTTTAATTCTTCGTCGTTATACACGATTTCCATCGCACGACCACCAAGGACGTAAGAAGGACGTACAACCAGTGGATAACCCACTTTAGCTGCTTCTGCCATACCTTCTTCAGCAGATTTTACGATGCTGTTATTAGGTTGACGAAGTTGCAGACGTTGAATCATTTGTTGGAAACGTTCACGGTCTTCTGCACGGTCAATCGCATCTGGAGATGTACCGATAATTGGCGCACCAGCTTCTTCCAAAGCACGAGCCAGTTTCAGTGGAGTCTGACCGCCGTACTGAACGATAATACCTTTCGGCTTTTCAGTACGTACGATTTCAAGAACGTCTTCAAGTGTAATCGGTTCGAAGTACAGACGATCAGACGTGTCATAGTCAGTTGAAACCGTTTCAGGGTTACAGTTCACCATGATGGTTTCATAACCGTCATCACGCATTGCCAGGGCAGCATGTACACAGCAGTAATCGAATTCGATACCTTGACCAATACGGTTAGGACCGCCACCAATCACCATGATCTTGTCACGGTTAGACGGATTAGATTCACACTCTTCATCGTAAGTTGAGTACATGTACGCTGTATCAGATTCAAACTCTGCTGCACATGTATCCACACGTTTGTAGACTGGAGTTACGCCCAGATTCCAACGGTGCTTACGGAATTGTTTTTGTGAAATACCCATCAGGTTGGCAATACGGTGGTCAGATAAACCTTTACGTTTAAATGAACGGATATTGTCAGCGTTAAGATCACCAAAACCTAAAGATTTGATTTGTTCTTCAGTTTTAACGATGTCTTCGATCTGGATCAGGAACCAGCGGTCAATATTGGTTGCCGCAAATACTTCATCAAGCGTGAAACCGTGACGGAATGCATCAGCCACATACCAGATACGTTCTGGACCTGGAACTTTAAGTTCTTGAAGAATCTTCTCGCGCGCACCTTCAGTACCCACTTCGATTTTTTCATCAAAACCAGTTGCGCCAACTTCAAGACCGCGAAGTGCTTTGTTCACAGACTCCTGGAAGTTACGGCCGATCGCCATCACTTCACCTACAGATTTCATCTGTGTAGTTAGTGTCGCATCAGCTTGCGGGAATTTTTCGAAGTTGAAACGTGGAATCTTGGTAACAACGTAGTCAATTGCTGGTTCGAACGATGCTGGAGTTGTACCGCCAGTGATGTCGTTTTTCAGCTCATCAAGGGTATAACCAACAGCCAGTTTCGCTGCGATTTTCGCAATCGGGAAACCAGTCGCTTTAGATGCCAGTGCAGATGAACGCGATACACGTGGGTTCATCTCGATGATTACCATACGACCATCTTTCGGGTTAATACCGAACTGAACGTTAGAACCACCCGTTTCAACACCGATTTCACGAAGAACTGCTAAAGATGCATTACGCATCAACTGGTATTCTTTATCAGTCAGTGTTTGTGCAGGCGCAACAGTGATCGAGTCACCGGTGTGTACGCCCATTGGGTCAAAGTTTTCGATCGCACATACAATGATACAGTTGTCGTTTTTGTCACGAACAACTTCCATCTCGTACTCTTTCCAGCCAATCAATGATTCATCGATCAATAATTGGTGAGTAGGAGAGAGGTCGAAACCGCGTTCACAGATTTCCAGGAATTCTTCACGGTTGTAAGCAATACCACCGCCTGAACCACCCATCGTAAATGATGGACGGATAATCACAGGGAAACCGAAGCGCGCTTGAATCTCAAGTGCTTCTTCCATTGATTCAGCAATAGCCGCTTTTGGACATTCCAGACCAATTTTACGCATTGCTTCGTCAAACAGTTTACGGTCTTCTGCTTTTTCGATAGCTTCTTTGGTCGCGCCGATCAGTTCAACGTTGTATTTTTCAAGAATACCGTTGGCATCCAGTGCAAGGGCACAGTTCAGTGCAGTCTGGCCACCCATCGTCGGAAGCACAGCATCTGGACGTTCTTTTTCAATGATTGCTGCAACAGTCTGCCAGGTAATCGGTTCGATATACGTTGCATCTGCCATTGCAGGGTCGGTCATAATGGTCGCTGGGTTAGAGTTCACCAGAATAACGCGGTAGCCTTCTTCACGAAGCGCTTTACATGCTTGAGCACCTGAGTAGTCAAACTCACATGCTTGACCGATGACGATCGGACCAGCACCAATGATCAAGATGCTTTTAATGTCAGTACGTTTAGCCATGATGCTTCCTTAATTACTTCTTAGATGCTTCGATAAGTTCGATGAAATGATCGAACAATGGTGCGCAGTCATGTGGACCAGGGCTTGCTTCAGGGTGACCCTGGAAGCTGAACGCAGGTTTGTCTGTACGATGGATACCTTGGTTTGTACCATCAAACAGTGAGCGATGAGTCACACGCAATACCGCAGGCAGGGTGCTTTCATCCACTGCGAAGCCGTGGTTTTGAGAAGTAATCATCACTGTACCAGTTTCGATGTTCTGTACAGGATGGTTAGCGCCATGGTGACCGTGCGGCATTTTTACCGTTTTAGCACCCGATGCAAGAGCAAGAATCTGGTGACCTAAGCAGATACCAAATACTGGAATTTCAGTTGTTTCAACAATTGTTTTTACAGCTTCAATTGCGTAGTCACATGCAGCTGGATCGCCAGGACCATTTGACAGGAATACGCCATCTGGATTTAACGCAAGTACTTTTTCAGCAGGAGTTTGTGCAGGCACCACAGTTAATTTACAGCCGCGGTCTGCGAGCATACGCAAGATGTTGGTTTTGACACCGTAGTCGTATGCAACCACATGGAATTTAAGTTCAGGTTGAGTAAAGCCTTTGCCAAGTGCCCATGAGCCTTCAGTCCATTCGAAACCGGTCGGATCACAGCATTCTTTCGCAAGGTCTAAACCACTTAAACCACCGAATGCACGTGCTTTTTCGACTGCTTCTTCTTCAGTGATGTTTTCACCCGCAAGGATACAACCGTTTTGTGCACCTTTATCACGCAAAATTCGAGTTAATCGTCGCGTGTCGATGTCAGCAATGGCAACTACATTGTGCTGTTTTAAATAATCACCGAGTGATTGATTCGCACGGAAGTTACTATGTAGTAAAGGAAGGTCACGGATAATTAAACCGTTTGCCCATACTTTATGAATACGACCTGATTCAGCGTCTTCTTCGTTGCAACCTGTGTTACCGATATGTGGGTAAGTTAGCGTTACAAGCTGCTGTGCATAACTAGGATCAGTCAAAATTTCTTGATAGCCAGTCATGGCAGTGTTGAAAACGACTTCACCAGTCGTACAACCCGATGCGCCAATTGAAGTACCTTTAAAGATAGTTCCGTCGGCAAGGGCTAAAATTGCTGGGGTGCTCAAACCAAAGCTCCTGAAATTTAGGCTGTAAAAAAGCGAGTAGACGAAAAAAAAGGAAGGTTAATTTTTAAACCTACCCTCCTATGTCTGCTCGCTTGAACTTAACACGGCATTATACGCAGAACCACCCTCCAAGTCCAATAGCTTTACAGCAAAAGTATGAGATAAATGGCTTGCTTTTTGCTTGAAAGTCTGTTTTACGAACAACGTAAAAAAATGTAAGCAATTAAGAATTGTCTAACAAATCAAATCTTAATTTTTATCAAAACTACTAATATGGATGAGTCGTAATATAACTATAGGAATAAGACACATGACTACAGCAGCGAAATCTTCCCAATCCAAGAAAAAGATCAATACCGTGGTTTCAGAAACGACTGAACAGCTTGAAAAAGTAGCAGCTGAAGCCAAAGAACAGGTGGTGGAAACCATCGAAGAAAGCAAAGAGAAACTTGAAGTCGAAGCGAAACAGCTGGGTGATACTGTGCAGGAGCAGTTACGTCAGTTGAAACAGGATCTGTTGCAACGGATCGATACTTTGAAAGAGCAGTTATTTGGTTCGCAAAAAGAACTGACTGAATTAACCAGCTTTATCAAAACCGAATTTACTGCAGTCATTGAAGACTTATCCAATATGGGTAAGGAACTGAAAGAAGATGTCAGCCAGATCTCGACCAAACATAAAGAGCATCTGACTGGTACATTCAAGCGCTCAAAAGATAGTACCATTGAAGTTCTAAAAAAGGTCAAACCCATGGTAAAAGCTGAAAGTTCAGAAAAAAGCCCTGAGCTGAAGAGTTAAGGGAAGACGCTGACTTAAATTGCATGAAAGGAGAACTGGATACGTTCTCCTTTGTCTTTTTGAGGCAAAACGGACTCACAATAATAATGAAAGGGGGTCACGATGCAGCAGCATTATTTTGTAGGTGTACTTTGTTTACTGACGCTGATTATGATGCTTAATCTGGAAAGTTGGTTGATGCGTGCACTTTATCTCGGTGTGATGATGTTATGTCTGGGATTCTTTGGACTAACTTTTGGAACGATTATCCTGATCATCTTCACGTTAACTGTAATTTTTTATGCCGCGGTAAAATCAGTGCAGGACAATTACCGCTTACATCACTAAAATGTCGAAAACAATTAAAATGAACTCTTAGTCTATCAGCTTAAATATCGTTTAAATTATTATTAAAGTAGCCAGCCCTAAGTGTTGAGAGCAGGCTAATTATTTCAATTTAATATTGACCTGAATCTACGTAGAGAAAATACAGAAAAATATTTTCTTCAAGCTATAACAGCGAACTTTGAGCGGATGAGCCGGAAAAGCCCATAAAAAAACGTGAGACTTTAATGCTCACGTTTTTTAATATCTTTGTTATCCAGCAAATGCTTTTAATCTGCATTAAAAGACATGCAGCCAATCCCGTTTATTGTGGAAGTCTGCTTCTGGGCTGCTGTGCTGCATCGCAAAGTATTGATCACCTTGTGAGGTTTTTAATACTGCTGTCAGACCAATAAACAGGTCTGCCCATTTAAGTTTATGCTCAACCATAAACTCGGTCAGATCCAGACTGACATTCAGACCATAATGGGTACGTTTAAGCTGATTCAGTTCGATATCGTATGCAGCAGGTGGCGGCATATCTTCCGGATAGCGATATTCCTCAAACTGATAGGCTTGCCAAGCCTGAGAAGGAGAGAGATTGATTTCACGATAATAATCTTCACCCTGAACCCCGATAAAGATTTCAAAGCAGGTCTGTTCCCACAAAAAATTACGACGGGGATGTGCAGTAACCATTTCTGGCCACAGCACGTACTGGTTGGGATCGCGCAACCAAAATCCGACATTCAAGCTGTATGGATTTTGCTGTTCGATGGCACCGACCAATGAGATTGCCTGAAAACGGCGATCAAATGCGCTGAGTTCGTAACTGGCCATAAATCCTGTACTTAGTTAGAAAGATGGGCAAAACGGACAAGATTGGATAACTTCTGGTTTTGCTTTGGTGCTTTCTTGTAAAGCAGCGCAATTTTACCAATAGTTTGTACCACTTCAGCACCTGTAGTTTCTGAAAGTTCAGCAATGAGTGCTGCACGTGCTTCACGGTCTTCAGCCACCACTTTTACTTTAATGAGTTCGTGATCATTAAGGGCACGATTTAGCTCTTCAACTACAGATTCAGTTAAGCCTTTGTCACCAAGCATTACAACCGGGTTTAATGCATGTCCAATTTGACGTAAACGCTTACGTTCCTGAATAGATAAAGACGCCATGAGAGATAACCTGATTTTTAAAACGGCTTAGTATAGCAAAAGCGAAAAATAAACGCTGTAAATTCTCAGGAAATAATCACTTGTAAATAATCGCAAATTACACCGGAATACTCAGATTTAGATACACATGTATACTGCAAAAAATGTGTTTTTCCCGTACAATGAATCATTAGAAGTTTTTTTTATTTAGAGAGTTATGGCAACACGCATTACCAACCAAAAGTTATCTAAAAGTAGTCGTGCGTGGATGAGAGAGCATCTTGATGACTTTTATGTGAAAAAAGCACAAAAAGAAGGTTATCGTGCCCGTGCTGCGTACAAGTTGCTAGAAATTCAGGAAAAATACGGCATTATCAAACCCGGCATGACGGTAGTGGACTTGGGTGCTGCCCCAGGAAGCTGGTCCCAGATTGCCGGAAAACTGGTCGGTGATAAAGGTCTGGTGATTGCATCAGACATCTTAGAAATGGATGCGCTACCTGATGTGACTTTCTTGCAGGGCGATTTCCGTGAACAAGAAGTATTCGATAAATTGTTAAATATTTTAAACGGACGCACAGTAGACGTTGTAATTTCAGATATGGCCCCCAATACATCAGGTAATAGAGCTGTAGATCAACCTCGTCAGATTTATTTATGTGAACTTGCTCTGGATTTTGCCAACAAGGTACTCGGTCCCAAAGGACAGTTTGTAGTGAAAGTATTCCAGGGTTCAGGTTTTGATGAATTTCGTAAAGAAGTCGTCAACAGTTTTGATGTATTGAAGACGATTAAACCTGCTGCATCACGTGCCCGTTCGAAAGAAGTGTTTCTGGTCGGACAGGGACGCAAGAAGGCTTTGAAATAAAGTTTACTTGCCAACACGTTAAAAATTGTGCATTTTGTAGGTTTTTACATTATTGCAAATTGATTTGCAGCTTATTGATTAAGGTCACCCTTCGAGGGCATGATCAAATTAGATTGGAATGGGAAATAAAGCTTTGAGCGATCTTTTTAAGAATGCCGTATTGTGGCTCGTGATACTGGGTGTGCTGGTGTTAATCTTCAGCAACGTCAGTGACCGCAATCAACCGACTACAATGAACTATTCGGAGTTTGTTGCCGCGGTCAATGCTGGCCAAATTAAACAAGTTACAATTGATGGCGAAAGAATTCGCGGTGAAAAATCAAACGGTTCAGAGTTTGAAAGCATTCGCCCGGCAGTTCAAGACCCAGAACTGATGCCAAGCCTGATTAAAAATAATGTGGTCGTTGAAGGTGAAGCGCCTCAACGTCAAGGCTTGCTCATGCAATTGCTGATTGCAAGTTTCCCTGTACTTCTAATCATTTTGTTATTCATGTTCTTTATGCGCAACATGGGTGGTGGTGCAGGCGGCAAGAATGGCCCAATGAGCTTTGGTAAATCTAAAGCGAAAATGCTATCTGAAGACCAGATCAAAGTAACATTTACTGATGTGGCGGGTTGTGATGAAGCAAAACAGGAAGTAGTCGAAATTGTTGACTTCCTGAAAGATCCTGCAAAATTCAAACGCTTGGGTGCGACTATTCCTAAAGGCGTCCTGATGGTGGGTCCTCCAGGTACAGGTAAAACCTTGCTGGCTAAAGCCATTGCAGGTGAAGCAAAAGTTCCATTCTTTAGTATCTCAGGTTCTGACTTCGTTGAAATGTTTGTCGGTGTCGGTGCATCACGTGTACGTGACATGTTCGAACAGGCAAAACGTCATGCGCCATGTATCATCTTCATTGATGAGATTGATGCAGTCGGTCGTCATCGTGGTTCAGGTACAGGTGGCGGTCATGATGAACGTGAACAGACTCTGAACCAGATGCTGGTAGAAATGGATGGTTTCGAAGGCAATGAAGGCATTATTGTCATCGCTGCAACTAACCGTGCTGATGTACTGGATAAAGCCTTACTTCGTCCAGGTCGTTTCGACCGTCAAGTCATGGTAGGTCTACCAGATATTAAAGGTCGTGAGCAAATCCTGAATGTACACTTGAAGAAACTTCCTTCTACTACTGGTGTAGATGTCAAAGTTCTTGCTCGTGGTACGCCAGGCTTCTCAGGTGCACAGTTGGCCAATCTTGTAAACGAAGCGGCATTATTTGCTGCACGCCGTAACAAGAACACAGTCGACATGCATGACTTTGAAGATGCGAAAGACAAACTGTACATGGGTCCTGAACGTAAATCGATGGTACTTCGTGAAGAAGAACGTCGTGCTACGGCTTACCATGAAGCAGGTCATGCGATTGTTGCAGAAATGCTTCCAGGTACAGACCCTGTGCATAAAGTCACCATCATGCCGCGTGGCTGGGCATTAGGTGTCACCTGGCAGTTGCCTGAATTTGACCAGACTAGCCATTATAAAGACAAAATGTTGAATGAACTTTCAATCCTGTTCGGTGGTCGTATCGCAGAGGAAGTCTTCATTAACCAGATGTCGACTGGTGCTTCGAATGACTTTGAACGTGCAACTAAAATGGCACGTGCAATGGTGACCAAATATGGTATGTCAGACAAGTTAGGTGTCATGGTCTACGAAGATGACTCTCAACAGTCTTTCATGGGTAGCATTGGTACCCGTACGATTTCTGAGGCCACCCAACAACAGGTAGATGCGGAAGTTCGTCGCATTATTGATGAGCAATACAAGGTTGCGCGCGATATCCTTGAAAACAACAAAGATATTGCCCATGCCATGGTGAAAGCGCTACTTGAATGGGAAACAATTGATCGTGAACAGATTCGTGACATTATGGAAGGTCGTGAGCCAAAACCACCTAAAGTTTATGTTTCAGACAATCCAGTGATTGATGTAACACCGACTGATGGTCCAATGACTCCTCCGCCATTACCAGCGAACTAAGTTAAAAATTAAAACCACCTTCGGGTGGTTTTTTTATGGCCATTGTTTTGTCATATCTAGTTGAATGCTATAGTCAATTCATAAAAATCACTGAGTAAAAATAAGAATGACTTTACCTGTTCTGGAATCTAGTATTTATCAGCTACGTTTGGAGCCACTGAGCTGGGAACATTTTGCAGACTTAGAAAATGCATGTGCCGAAGGGGACTTGGGGGAAGTGTTATATAATTCGTTACCTTACCTACATAAACTTAAACACTACTTTACCCAAGCTTTTGAACAGCAGTCCAAAGGTGAAAGAATGGCTTTTGCTGTGATTGATCTGAATTCGGGTCGCGCTATTGGTACTACCAGTTATCATGATATCAAGCCGGAAATTCCACGTGTTGAAATTGGCTTTACCTGGTATGCCAAACCTTATCAACGAACCTATGTAAACCGGGTCTGTAAATATCTTTTGCTGCAGCATGCATTTGAAGAGCTGAATGCTCAAGTGGTAGGCTTTCGGACTGATCATCTGAATCTTAAAAGTCAAAAAGCTATTGAAGCTCTGGGTGCCAAACAGGATGGCATCATTAGATGTCATATGCTGCGTAAAGATGGCATGACACTCAGAGATAGTTATATCTATAGTATTTTAAAAAGCGAATGGGTTGATGTAAAAGCGTTACTGCAATCCAAGCTGATGCAATATTCCAATAAGAACTATTTTGAAATCTAGCTATTGAATAGATTGAGCTTTGCTTTATTGATCTTTCCATAAGACAATACCGGGGTTATTGTGAACTAGGATTGAACCATGCAGCTGAAGCCACTACGACCACAGATCTGGACTTTCGGTCATTTGAAACTGGATTTGTCTCAGCCGCATGTGATGGGAATTTTAAATGTGACTCCGGATTCCTTTAGCGATGGGGGGCTGCACAATCAGAAAGATCAGGCAGTAGTAAAAGCCCTGGAAATGATTGCTGATGGTGCCACCGTAATTGATGTGGGTGGTGAATCTACACGTCCAGGTGCATCAGTCGTGGAAGTTGAAGAAGAAATCCGTCGTGTTGTGCCTGTAGTTGAAGAACTGGCCAAGCATGATGTGATCATCTCGATTGATACTTCACAGCCAGAAGTGATTAAAGCAGCCGTGAAAGCGGGTGCACATATCTGGAATGATGTACGCGCGCTCACTCGTCCACAAGCGTTAGAGACGGCAGCAGAACTGAATATTCCGGTGATCATCATGCATATGCGTGGTGAGCCGACTACGATGAATAATCTGGATCAGTATGATGATGTGACTCAGGATGTGATTCGGGAACTGTCACAACGGGTTCAAGATGCTCTAGATGTGGGTGTTAAAGCTGAACATATCATGATTGATCCTGGTTTTGGATTTGCAAAAAATGCCCAGCAAAATTTAAAGCTGTTGCAAGAGTTTTATAAATTGACAGAAATGGGCTATCCGATTTTGTCTGCTTTATCCCGCAAACGTTTTATTGGTGCTGCACTAGATGGTGCAGAACCACAAGCACGTGCAGTAGGCTCGGCTGCGGCACATTTGCTGAGCATTCAGCAAGGTGCCTGTATGGTTCGTGCACATGATGTCAAGGTAACAGCAGACGCCATCAAAATCTGGAAAGCTATGCAAAATGCCTAAATCTGGGCTGAAAGACATATAGGAGCACAAGCTGTTTGGCTTTTAAACAGCAATGTGCTATACAGGCACGCTTAAGTTAGATTGTCATCTTTTAGAGTGCCTGTAATGTTTGCAGATTTACTTCTCCCCATGTTCGATGATGAATATTATCCCGATATTCTGGTTGCAGAAATCAAGCAACACATCGAACGTTTTGCTTCAAAAGTATCTAAATCCGGTTTATCAGATCAGGATGTATATCAGCTGGCCCATGAGACTGTGGCAGACATCAATGCCATGAAGCCACAGTTTGAAGATCTGGATTCGTCTCTGGATGATACTGCCGCAGACTATATTGCCGAGGCCATGATGATGGTCGTGCAAGAGCAGGGTCTGTTTGATATTGAAATGGAAGAACTGGTCGTTAATCGCGAATGGTAAAAAAAGCCCTGTTAAACAGGGCTTTTTTTTAATAATCTGAAAATACGTCTTTTAAATTTTTATAATGAATTTCATCCAGTAATTTCTGCTCTTCCAGCATGCAGCTATGATGCAAATCCAGATAATACTGTTTTAAATCTTTTTGATAAGGCACCGGTTCCGGCTCTTTGCTTTGCGATTGCTGATAAGACCAGTAAGCCAGCTGACGGATTTTCTGCAAACGTACCAATAGGGTGCTGCGAGTCGAAACTCTAAAGCAGGGCTCAACTAAAACCGGTACGAGGCTACTGAAAGCAAGCAGGGCCAAACAAGGCAAGGTAATAAATGCTGAGTGAAAATACTGATAATTTATAAATGACAGAATCGCAATCAGGGTTTGCATATACAGGCAGAGTTGCAAACGCTTGGCATAGCGAACAGAACTGTATTTCGCCTGAAACTGGGCGCGCCAGATATAAGGATAGAGCATGCCGATCATTACAATAGTACCTGCACTAAGCGCCTGATATTTTGAAGTCACAAAGTCAGGGTAAAACGGCAGCGAAAAGCACAGGCAACAAAATCCTGTGATCATGATCAGAATACCAATACGTAAATACAGATAGAGATCAGTGGTCTGGTTCAAATATTTATAACGGCCATAGCTGAGGCTGCAAAAGAATGCATCAGGATGGCGTAATTGCAATCTGGCTAGATCAAAAGAACGGGATGCAGACATGGGAAGGGCACATTCTATTGGTGATAATCACGCATAAAAAAAACCAGCTGAATGCTGGAGATTTTCATTGCACCATTCTAATCAGAATTAAAATGGTGCCCGAGGCCAGACTCGAACTGGCACGCTTTGTGGGCGGGGGATTTTAAATCCCCTGTGTCTACCGATTTCACCACTCGGGCATGTGCGCAATAATAGAGGACGAAATAAAGCTTGGCAAGTAAATTTCAATACGTTTGCTTTATTTTCAAGCAATTCAGTAGTTTAAATTAAAAAATTAAATCCATAATGCTAGATGATAAGCGTGAGAAGTCATGTAATTTTCTATTTCAGGCCGTGATTCATAAAACATTTACAGGTGCTCGTCCAGATAAGTATCGATATCGATGTATTTAATCTTCTTGCACTGCTCATGTTCCAGTTTAAACAAGCGGGTATGTAAATCCGCATAGTGCTGAAGCTGATTTTTCAATTCTTCATTTGGGGAGGTCGGCTTGGAATGAAAAAATAATTTCAGACGTAGTTTCCAGGTTTGTTGATAAGCCCAGAAACAGATGCGACGTAACTGCTGCAGTTGATATTGTTCAGTGCTATTGGTAGCAGGGCGGAACATATTTTCTTTATAGAACCGTACAAAACCAAAACTGATCCCGAAAAAGAATAGAATCCACATGGTCATACTGCTTTGTAGAAAAACCAGATTCAGCGCTTCCAGCACAATGACTACAGTGAGTTTAATCGGTGTATGTCTTAAAAACTGATAGAGGGAATGAGAAGAGTGCCGGATCTGCTTGATCACTAGTGGAACCACCAGCATCAGAAATAACAGAATAGTCAGAATTGCATAAGCTTGCGCCTGAAAGTCTGGGGCAGTTGATAGCTTAGAGGAATAAACATCTTTGAGAACCAGGCTAATCGGT
Organism: Acinetobacter sp. YH12241; assembly: GCF_013417535.1. NCBI lineage: Bacteria > Pseudomonadati > Pseudomonadota > Gammaproteobacteria > Moraxellales > Moraxellaceae > Acinetobacter > Acinetobacter sp. YH12241. The sequence goes on from NZ_VPDQ01000004.1 coordinate 150,828, forward strand.
ACAAAGATCATGGCAGCCAGCACCCAGGGAATCAGTTCCTTGAGATCACTTAAAATACCCTTGGTCTTGATCTGGCCATAAAACAGATAATTTCTTTTGAAGGCAGCGGGATAAAGCAGTTTAAGTTGCTGCAATAAAAGATCAATCTGTTTGGTTTGCATGATAAAAAGTAAATAAGAAACTTGCCGCCTACTATAGCCAATTTACGCCAGAATGATAGAGATGATCCGGATTTTGCAATTATTAGAGTTGAAGCTAAAGATTTTAATTTTTTAGTGAGGATTTATGCGAAAATAGTCCATTGCATATTTATTTTTTAGGGACAGTTTATGACTGATCAATCTCCTGCGACGCTAAGCGACATCGAAATTTTAGACATCCTTCAAACCATGAAGAATGATGAGCTAGATACGGAAGCAAAAGAAGTTATTCGTCAGGGTGGTAAAGCGGGTCGTCAGGAAGCGCATAAACAGGCGCTGGTTGTATTGAATCAGTCATTTGAAGAAAAATTTGTTGAAGCAGTTTCTCTGGCCCTGAATCTGAATGAAGCCCAAATCAAAAAAATCCGCTATAAGAAAGACCGTATCCGTATTTTAAAAGCACGTGGTATTGATTACCTTGCAATTGATGGTGCGGAAACTGCCTTTGTACTGGCACAGATTGCACAGGCGATTCTACGTGAAGATGCGGTCGTCACTCATGACTTACATAATATTTTCCCATTCTGGAAAGAAGGCTGGCCAATGGTGCAATTTGATAATACCTACAAAATTTTGCAGGAAGATATCCAGATCCATTATCAGGCAGTCCTTGAAGCACTTTTATCAAAAATCTAAATTGAATTGAATGTAAAGAAGCACCTTCGGGTGCTTTTTTAATGAGAATAAAATAGGGAAAGCAGCCAACGCACAGGAAAGATAAACAGCCGCCACCAGGTGATGAGTGGATAATAAAAATATTCGCCTATTCTTAAAGTCGAATCAAATCCTTGCCGACGCCGCTCATAAGGATAGGGAGTCAGCCAGATTGAAAGTAAAATGAGCACAATTGCTAGGATCAGAAATATAGGCTGTTGATCTTGCATAAAGAAGAAATAGAATAAATATAAGGCCGAATAAAAACTCAGACAGGCGAGTAACGCAGCAATATTCATAAAAGTCTCATTATTATTGTTTTTGGAGTTTTAAAAAAATTGAAGAAGAACCAGATTATTCTGATTCTTCTGTCGGTGGCTTTTTCACTTCCAGCATACGTGTAACCAGTAACTGGTCAATCTTGAAATGATCAACATCGACAACTTCAAACTTGTAACCCGCATGTAGCACAATATCTGCAGGACGTGGAATCTTGCGCAGCTTGAACATCATAAAACCAGCTAGGGTTTCATAGTTCTCTTCATCTGGCATTTCATCAATTTCCAGCGCATGTTTGATGTCTTCAATGGGCGTACTGCCATCAATCAACCATGAATTGCTGTCACGCTTAATGATCTGCTGGTCTTCTTCCAGGGGAGTAACCCAGTCGCCCATCACGGTAATCATAATGTCGGAAAGGGTAATCACACCTACGACCAAGGCATATTCATTAATAACGACGGCGAACTTTTCCTTGGTTGAACGGAAGCGATCCAGTAATTCAGATAGAGTCAGTGTATCTGGAATGGTTAGAACCGTACGGATGGTATTTTCATTTAACTGAAGTAAAGACTGATTATTCAGAATACGAACCAGAATATCTTTGGAGTCGACATATCCAATCACATCGTCGATATTTTCATTACAGACCAAAAACTTGGAATAAGGAAATTCAGCCAGTTTTTGACGAATACTGGCTTCTGATTCTTTCAAGGTAAAGAACACCACATTTTCGCGAGTCGTCATACTGGAAGGAACATTACGTTCTTCAAGCTCAAACACGTTCTCAATAAAGTGATGTTCCTGTTTCTGTAACACACCTGCCTGAGCACCCGCATCCATTACCGCAGAAATATCCGCAAAGGTAATATTATCATCTCGGATGGTATTCACTTTAAATAAGCGGAACAACAGGTTCGCAATGGCATTGATGAACCAGGCCAGTGGTTTACAGATTTTGATAAATACCTGAATTGGATTAATCACCGAGACAGAAATTTTTTCTGGAGCGATCATGGCCAGACGTTTCGGCATCAAGTCCGCAAACAGAATAAATAATGAAGTAACTGCAGTGAAGGACAGGCTGAACGCAATCGTTTCAGTCCAGGGACCTTGATAAAATCTGGAAAGTAAATTGATGATATAAGGGCGGAAGGCGCCTTCACCTAAAATACCGCCTAAAATGGCAACGGCGTTTAAGCCGATTTGGGAAGCTGCAAAAAAGTCAGCAGAGTTTTCTTGTAAATCTAAAACTTTTTGAGCGCGAATATCTCCCGATTCAGCCAAAATTTTTAATTTGACCTTACGGGCACCTGCAAGCGCGATTTCTGTTAATGATAAAAAACCGGCCCCCGCGATGAGTAATAAGATAATCACGATGTTTTGAAAGAGGCTCACGAATCCACCTGTGGATTAATATGATCTAGCTAAAAATATTTTTAACACAAAAAAAGACTTGAGGTACAAATAAAGCAACTCAAGTCTCTAGAGTATAAGCTTAAAAATGAGCAATTTAGCTAATATTCAATTCAATAATGCGAAAATTGCGAATTATTCATTAAAAATTCACGATTTTCTTCTTCGATCATCTGACGGGCTACATATAGAATCAGCTGACGTAACCAGCGATGGGCGGGATGATGATGCAATAAAGGACACCACGCCATCTTCAATTCAAACTCAGGAATATAGAATGGTGGGTCTTTAATGAGTAAGTTCTGGTTTTTGGCTTGCAGACGTGCAATACGGGTCGGTAATGTTGCTACAAGATCGACATTGGCAGCCAGAAGACCAGGCATCTGATAATGACGGGTAAATACCGAAATCTTACGTTTTTGGCCAATACGTTCAAGAGCCTGATCAATCCAGCCGAGACCCGCCTGTTTCTCAGGGTTTACCCCAAAGCCAACGCCCATACCGGTTTTCGATACCCAGATATGCTGTGCATCCAGATAGCTTTTCAGATTCAGGTTGCCCGCAGCCGGATGCTTGTTATTTAACAGGCAAGAAAAGCTGTCACGCCAAACCAGTACCTGATGGAAGCTTTGCGGAATTTCATTAAAACGGTTAATCGCCAGATCAACTTTACCTTGTTCCATGTCACGATAGGACACATCACTTGGGGTTAAGAAGTCGAGAACCACATTCGGTGCTTCTGAACGTAATGCTTTCACCAGGCGTGGTACCAGTGTAGCTTCAGCATAATCTGAAGTCATGATGCGGAAAACACGGTTTGAAGTATAAGGGCGGAACTCGGTACGCGGTTCCAGAATCATGGAAAGATCCGCTAAGGCGTCACGGATACGAGGTTGGAGTTCTAGCGCACGTTCTGTTGGGGTCATACCTTCAGAAGAGCGAATCAGGAGAGGATCATTAAATAAATTTCGTAAGCGACGTAAAATGTTACTCATCGCAGGCTGGGTTACCCCAAGTTGTTCTGCTGCACGCGTGACATTTTTTTCACGTAAAAGTACGTCAAGATAAATGAGGAGATTAAGATCGACCCGCTCCAGATTCATAAAAAAAATACCGAAAATAAAATTATGAAATTATATGGATTATGCCATAACTACTATAGCTTGTGTACGCAACTGATGAAAAAAAGCCCAGCTGATTGTACTGAAATACCTTTTTAGAGTCTCTTTCACCGCAGATTTTGCCAGTCTGAATCCTTCTCTATTTTTAAGAGCAGAAAGGAAATCTGGCTGCCTTCGAAACGAAAGAAAAGTATTTCTAAGAAACAGAGGGAATTAGCAAATAATGTGCCAGGTTTGATAAAAAATATTTCAACAAATAAATGAAAAATAATTCTTTTGAAATAAGTATTCTAGGTTTTAAGGCTCATAAAATAAACAAAAATTGCTGAAATTAGGCGCTGCTAAAGTCTTGCAAGACTTAAGTCTAATGAATATTTTTTGCTCTTATTGCTGATGTTTTAGACAAAATCCAATTTCAAAAATTCAAAAATAAAATATAAAATACAATAACTTATAAAAAATTGATCAATATATAATTAGACTTTCATCTACATATTTTTTAAATAAATAATGATAATTCTTGCAGAATATTGGATTAATTTTTCGAAGCCCACTAATCTTTAGCTATCCCAACGGATCGTCGAAAATCTGAACAAGTCATTGAGGGTGTGATTTGAGCGGTTCGTTGCAGAAAAATCCTAATATTAATACAGGAATATATCATGACTACATACCAAACAGCGATTGATGCAATCCGCGAATTAAAAGCGAAATTCGGTAACACTTGGGCAGACATCAGTCCTGAAGATGCTGCGCGTATGCAACTTCAAAACCGTTTCAAAACTGGTTTAGACATTGCTAAATATACAGCGGCGATTATGCGTCGTGATATGGCTGCTTATGATGCAGACTCTAGCAAATACACTCAATCACTAGGCTGCTGGCACGGTTTCATCGCTCAGCAAAAAATGATTGCGAACAAAAAATACTTCGGTACAACTGAACGTCGCTATATCTACCTTTCTGGCTGGATGGTTGCTGCACTTCGTTCAGAATTCGGTCCTCTTCCTGACCAATCTATGCACGAAAAAACTTCTGTTCCTGCATTGATCGAAGAAATCTACACATTTTTACGTCAAGCTGATGCGAAAGAACTGAACGACCTGTTCCGCGCACTTAAAAAAGCTCAAGACGCTGGTGATACAGCTAAAGCTGCTGAAATCACTTCACAAATCGACAACTTCCAAACTCACGTTGTGCCAATCATTGCGGACATCGACGCTGGTTTCGGTAACGAAGAAGCGACTTACTTACTAGCTAAGAAAATGATCGAAGCGGGTGCTTGTGCACTTCAAATCGAAAACCAGGTTTCTGACGCGAAACAATGTGGTCACCAAGCTGGTAAAGTTACAGTTCCACACGAAGACTTCATCGCGAAAATCCACGCTCTTCGCTATGCATTCCTTGAAATGGGTCTTGACGACGGTATCATCGTTGCACGTACTGACTCTGAAGGCGCTGACTTGACTCAAAAAATCCCAGTGGTTAAAGAGCCAGGCGACATCGCTTCTCAATACATCAGCTACTTAGACACTCAAGAAATTGACATCTCTGAAGCACAAGAAGACGAAATCCTGATCAAACGTGATGGCAAACTTCACCGTCCTAAACGTCTTGCTTCTGGCTTGTACCAGTTCCGTGAAGGCACTCAGATCGACCGCGTTGTACTTGACTGTATCACTAGCTTACAAAACGGTGCTGACCTTCTTTGGATCGAAACTGCGACTCCAAACGTAGCTGAAATCGCTCACATGGTTAACCGTGTACGTGAAGTTGTGCCAAATGCGAAACTTGTTTACAACAACTCTCCATCATTCAACTGGACACTGAACTTCCGTCAACAAGCGTACGACCGTTGGGTTGCTGAAGGTAAAGACGTATCTGCATACGACCGCGCTAAATTGATGAGCGCTGAGTACGACGATTCTGAATTGGCTGCTGAAGCTGACGAAAAAGTACGTACATTCCAAGCAGACGCTTCTCGTGAAGCAGGCGTGTTCCACCACTTGATCACTCTGCCTACTTACCACACAGCTGCTCTTTCTACTCACGAGCTTGCTCAAGGTTACTTCGGTTCTGAAGGTATGTTGGCTTATGTTGCTGGCGTACAACGTAAAGAAATCCGCGGTGGTATCGCTTGTGTGAAACACCAAGCAATGGCTGGTTCTGACATCGGTGACGACCACAAAGAAATCTTCGCTGGTGACAACGCGCTTAAAGCGGGTGACGATGCGAAAAACACAATGAACCAATTCTCTGCTTAATCAGCTCTGAATCGATTCTAAAAAAACCCTGCGCAAGCAGGGTTTTTTTATGCCTAAAATAAAAATAATAACCTTATAAATTGTTGAAATAGCTAGATGAAAGGCAAAATCTTCATATTTTCTTCATGATTCAATTTTATACATATTTTTCTGTGATCAAGCCTTGCATTCTCTAGGCCACTGCCTGAATATCCTTAAGCTGACTCAATAATGCAACGCTTTCCATAATTCATTAAATTCAAAGTGATTCAGACTTATGCTGTCTAAGTTTTTCATTCATCGTCCTATTTTTGCAGGTGTGCTGGCCATTGTAGTCATGGCCATTGGACTTTTTGCGGTGATGAATTTACCTGTTGAACGTTATCCGGATATTGCACCGCCTCGTATTACTGTGGCAACAACCTATACCGGTGCATCTGCAGAAACAGTAGAAGAAAGCGTGACCCAGGTGCTGGAACAGCAAATTAAAGGTATCGACCGCTTGCTGTATTTCAGCTCAAGCAGTGATTCCTCAGGTCGAAGCCGGATCAGCATCAGTTTTGAAAATGGTACCGATCCAGATACAGCACAAGTACAGGTTCAAAATGCGATTAACGGGGTTCTCAATCGTTTGCCAGATGATGTCCAGCGACAGGGCGTGAATGTCTTCAAATCTCTTGGCGATACCCATATGGTCATCGGTTTGTATGATGAGTCACGGCGTAGCAGCAATATTGAACTGTCTGATTATTTGACCACGCATCTGGAACAGGATATTTCCCGAATTGATGGCATTGGGGAAGTGGATGTTTTTGGTTCACAGTTCGCAATGCGCATCTGGCTGAATCCAGCAAAATTGAAACAATATAACCTGATGCCAAGTGATGTGCGGGCAGCGATTGAATCACAAAATACTCAAGTGGCAGCCGGCGCAATTGGGGACTTGCCAACAGCCGATGATCAGTATCTGAATGCCAAAGTCACATCAGGCAGCCGTTTAAAAACAGTCGAAGAATTTGAAAATATTATTGTGAAGTCTGCCCGGGATGGTAGCTTTATCTACTTAAAAGATGTTGCACGGGTTGAATTGGGTGCGGAAAATTATCAGTCATATAGCACCACCAACGGCTATCCTTCTGCCGGTCTGGGCATTTCACTGGCCTCCGGTGCCAATGCAATTGCGACGTCGAGTCTGATCAAGGCTGAAATCGAGCGACTCTCCCAGCAGTTGCCGGAAGGCTATAAAATTGCCTATCCGCGTGACAATACACCGTTTGTTAAAGAATCGATTAAAGAAGTCGTTAAAACTTTATTCGAGGCGGTCATTCTGGTCGTCATCGTGATGTTTATCTTCCTGCAAAACTGGCGTGCCACCTTAATTCCGACTGTAACTGTGCCTGTAGTTTTACTCGGAACCATGGCAGTACTTTATGTTTTGGGACTGAGTATTAATACGCTGACTTTGTTTGCCTTAGTACTGGCCATTGGCTTGCTGGTCGATGATGCCATTGTGGTGGTAGAGAACGTTGAACGTCTGATGCATGAGCAGCAGCTTACAGCCAAAGAAGCAGCACTGGAATCCATGCAGGAAATTAGCGGAGCATTGATCGGGATTACCCTGGTTTTAACCGCGGTCTTTATTCCCATGGCATTCTTTGGTGGCTCAACCGGGGTGATCTATCGTCAGTTCTCGATTACGCTCGTGGCAGCGATGTCTCTGTCGCTGATGGTCGCACTGATTCTGACACCTGCACTTTGTGCGCTGATTCTAAAACCAAATCCAAAACCTGCCAAGTGGGCGAGTTGGTTTAACCAGAAACTGGATGGTTTGAAGCATCGTTATCTGAAAGTTTCTAATGTCACTCTACAACATAAGGCCATTAGTCTGGTGCTGTTTGCCGGATTGCTCTGCGTATTTGCTTTATTTTATCGCGCCTTACCCACCAGCTTTTTGCCGAGTGAAGACCAGGGTATTCTGAATCTGCAAATCCGGCTGCAGGAAGGCGCGCCAATGAAAAACACCATTCAGGTCGGTGAGCAGATTCGTCAGTATTTTCTGGAAGAAGAAAAGGACAATATCGACTTGGTCATGCTACGTTATGGCCGTAACTTCTCAGGTACCGGTCAGAACCTGGCGACCGGTTTTGTTGCCTTGAAGCATTGGGATGACCGTGCTGGAGAAGAAAATACCGCGCAGGCGATTCGTGAACGTGCTATGAAGCATTTTCGCAGTAACCGCGATGCTCAAGTCAATATCAGCATGCCGGCTTCAGTGAATGGTTTAGGTCAAACCGACGGCCTGGATTTCTGGATTCGTGATATTAACGGTAATGGCCGTCAGTATCTGGAAGAGCAGTTCCAGAATATGCAGGCTGGAGCAGCTCAATATAGTAGCTTTGAAAATCTGGATAAGCGTTCCAATCCGGAAAAAGCCGAACTGAAAGTCAATATTGACCAGAAACAGGCTATGGCCAATGGTCTGAGTCAATCCGCAATCAACAGTACGCTTTCAGCGGCCTGGGGGGGTAATTATATTAATGACTTTATTGATCGTGGCCGGATTAAACGGGTGATTATGCAGGGCGATGCAGAATTCCGTTCCAAACCTGAAGATCTGGCGCAATGGCATGTACGTAATGACCTGAACGAGATGGTGCCTTTCAGTAATTTCGCTCAGGTGGACTGGAGTGGTGGTCCTGAGGTGGTCAACCGTTTTATGGGCTATACCTCGCTGCAAATGCAAGCGGATATGGTCAAAGGTTCCAGTTCTGGTGAAGCGATGCAAGATGTTGAAAATCTGGTGGCAGAACAGGATGGCATTGACGTGGTCTGGAGCGGTTTATCCTTTGAGGAAAAACAATCCAGTAATCAGGCAATCTGGTTATATCTGGTGTCGATTGGTTTCATTTTCCTGTGCCTGGCCGCTTTATATGAAAGCTGGACGATTCCGACTGCGGTCATGTCCGCTATTCCTCTAGGGATTGGTGGGAATATCATTTTTAGTTTTCTGGCAGATTTTCCGAATGATATTTACTTCCAGATTGCTTTGCTGACCACGATTGGTCTGTCCTGTAAGAATGCAATTTTAATCGTAGAGTTTGCGGCATTGGCTCAGGAAAAAGGTAAATCGGTAGTTGAAGCTGCACTTGAAGGTGCTTCACTGCGCTTGCGCCCAATCCTGATGACATCTCTGGCCTTTGGTGCTGGGATTCTGCCACTGGTCTTTGCTTTTGGTGCTGGTGCAGCCAGTCGTCGTGAGATTGGAATCAGTGTTTTTGGTGGAGTGATCTTTGGAACGATACTGGTGCTAATTTTTATTCCATTTATGTACGTTTTAATTCGCCAAATGACGATGAAGAAATCACATACATAATATCAATTGAGAATATAGCATTCTAAAATCCCCGTTATAACGGTAATGCCAGTCAGTTAAGCAAATTTTAGTAAAATGTAGTAAAAATGAGTGTATGTAAATACGCTCATTTTTTTATGTCTTTATCTGAACATTTAGAATCCACTCTTGAACATTCTCTCCCATCACT
>NZ_VPDQ01000051.1:0-10731 GCF_013417535.1 Acinetobacter sp. YH12241
GCATGTTCCGCGTCCTTGCAATACTGTGTTTACATACAGTCTATCGCTTAGCGGAAAGTTCTTTTACCCTCAGCCGAAATGCCTGCCGTTGCTAGACATTGCCAGCCAGTGCCCGTCACTCCCACTCGATTGTAAACAAGCACACAAAACCCTTTAGTGACAACAATTTGCAAGAACTATCAGGCTCAGTGCCATGAAAAATACCATGACCAGATCATGAGGTTGAACACGGCTTGCGCCGGCAGCGTTCACGCTCCTGGTCGGCGATCTCGCCCGGCTGCAATGCTAGCTCAGCATCGGTCATGCGCTCCAGCACGTCGCGTAGGCGGATGGTGCAAGGAATGGGCGGCAGCTCGAACTCATAGCCGCCGGCGATCATTTCGGCCGCAATCTCCTCGGTGATGAAAAACGGCTCGTCGTCTTGGTTCGGCTTCTTCATGCCCTTTCCTCCTGGCGCTCATCCTGGCCGACAGCGGCCAGGGCATCGGCTTCCGTCAATGCGTCCTCCACGAACGCGCCGTGCTGCTTCGCTTCGGCCTGGCTGACCTCGGCCCATATCCGTTTCACCTGGGCCGCACTGTACCCGGCCAGCTCGGCGGTCTTGTTGATGCTGTAGCCGGACTTGCGCAGCGCGACAACTTGGGCGCGGCGCTTCGGATCAGCACGGCGGCCCTTGTACCGCCCGGCCTGGCGGGCCAACTCAATGCCTTGGCGCTGGCGTTCGCGCCTGTCCTCGTAGTCGTCGCGGGCCATCTGCAAGGCCAGGCGAAAAAGCATGATCTGCACGGCTTCCAGCACGATCTTGGCGACGCCCTGGGCCTCGGCCGCCAGGTCGGATAGATCGACCACGCCAGGGACGGCCAGGCGTGCGCCTTTGGCCTGTATCGAGGCCACCAGGCGCTCGGCCTCGGGCAAAGGTAGGCGGCTGATGCGGTCGATCTTCTCGGCAATGACCACCTCGCCGGGCTGTAGGTCGCCGATCATGCGCAGCAGCTCAGGCCGGTCGGCGCGTGCGCCGGATGCCTTCTCACGGTAGATGCCGGCGACGTAGTAGCCGGCGGCCTTCGCGGCCGTAGTGATCGCCTCTTGGCGTTCCAAGTCCTGCGCGTCGGTGCTGACGCGCAGATAGACCCGCGCCACCATCGGCGCGGCTACTGGCTTCGTCCTGCGCATACTTGCGGGCTCCTTTGGGCATACTCAAATGCACCCATCTTAAACTGGCAGCTAATGTACAAAAGTTGATAGAAGCACACAAGTTCAATTTTGCACTTCTGCCCCACTATTGCAAAACTGCTTGTTAGTAGCCGTTTTTTCTTACTGTTTATAGATTCAATAATTTTTGAAACGAAAAATTGGGACTAAACATTTCGGTTTCGTTTTCTGTCGATTCGTCCTGCGTATCTTTTGCATAAACAAACATTTGTTGTTCGTAGTTTTCGATGGCATTTTCAATACTTGTAAATTCTCCGTTTGTAAGGTTTTCAGACAATATCAAAGCATCCAATAATCCCGTATTTACACCCTGTCCTGCAAAAGGCGACATCAAATGAGCAGCATCGCCAATCATTGTTATGGGTAATGGACGGTTACTTTTCCAATCATTGTTCAAAGGAAATTTCCTTGTGGGCAAGCATTGAAATGTTGATACCGAACGTATTAATTGTTTGTAAACTTCACTCCATTTGGAAAATCTTTTCAATAAAAAATCGGCAACGCTGTTTCTGTCCTGAAAATCTAAGGGAATTTTATTTTTCCATTCATCGGGCGTTTTAAAACTAATTCCTAAATACAATGCACCATTATTATTGGGATTGGCAAACAATAAAATGCCCTGATGTCCCGCCATTAATCGGTTGCCGTTGCATAGCTGAAAAAATCCGGGACAGTTTATTTCCGGTTGAAGAATATCAGCTTGGATGTTGAAAGTACCGGTTTCTTCAACTTGCGTGTCGGTAACAAAGCTCCTTATTTTCGACATTCCACCATTGGCAAGAATAACCAAATCTGCTGTTTCACTCGGTTTATTCTCAAAAGTTAGTGTCCACTTCTTCTTACCAGGTTCAAGCATAACAAGTTTTCTATCCCAAATAACCGTGTCGTTTTCTAAACTATTCAACAAGATAGCCCTTAAGTCATTTCTGTTTATTTCAGGATTGTCAAATCGATTTTCGGGCTTTACATTTTTTGTGGATAAAATATTGCCTTTTTCATCAGCAATATTTACACCCATTGGTAAGGCTAAGTCATAATAAGTTTGTAACAATCCCGCTTTTTTCATTGCTTCCTGACCTGAACCTTTGTGTAGGTCAAGGGTTCCACCAAAAATTCTTGCCTCTCGGTCGTTGTCTCTTTCGTAAACTGAAACGTCTATGCCGTTTTGCTGTAATAATTTTGCCATAGTCAGTCCAACGGGTCCACCACCAATTATTGCAACGTTCTTATCACTAAGTAAATTCATTTGTTTGTCCGTATCTATTCGCATTGTCATTCAAAAATGGCACATAACAAGTGGCTATACGCCAAATGGCGTATATATCCACTATATCTTATTTTGCTAAACCTTTCATTATCAGTGACAAATCCGTTTTCAACCGTTTACCGTTCGTTTCTACTCTCTCAAAAGGATTTATATTCATAGTGCTTTTTGTTAAGTTTTGCTCAAATATACAAATCCTTTCTATATATCTAACAAATCCATCGGACTTTTTAATTGTTCCATTCCCTTGGTGGTAATATGTGTATAAACCTCAGTTGTTTTACTGCTTGAATGACCTAACAACGATTGAATATAACGTAAACTCGTACCATTCTCAAGCAAATGCGTTGCAAAGCTATGTCGTAAGGTATGTACAGTAACTTCCTTTTGAATCTTTGCTTTTAAAACAGCTGCTTTAAAAATGTTTTGAATACTTCGGCTTGAGTATGCGCCACCTTTTTGACCTTCAAATAAATAATCTTTTGGTTTATATTCCATAAAGTATGTTCTTAAAATAATTAATGTTTTCTCAGATAAAATGGTATAACGATCTCTTTTTCCTTTTGACTGTTCTATACGAATTTGCATGCGCTTGGAGTCAATGTCTTTTATTTTCAGGTTTATACATTCAGAAATGCGCAAACCTGCCGAATAAATAGTCATCAGAATAGCCTTGTGTTTCACGTTTTCAATAGCGCGTAGTACCCGAATGGTTTCTTCTTCACTCATCACAACAGGAAGTGTTTTTTCTTTTTTTGGTCTTTCGATGAAATATGTTTTCCGTTGTCCACCCAAAACACGTTCGTAATAAAACTGGCACTGTTGCAAAGTTAGCGATGAGGCAGCCTTTTGTCTTATTCAAAGGCCTTACATTTCAAAAACTCTGCTTACCAGGCGCATTTCGCCCAGGGGATCACCATAATAAAATGCTGAGGCCTGGCCTTTGCGTAGTGCACGCATCACCTCAATACCTTTGATGGTGGCGTAAGCCGTCTTCATGGATTTAAATCCCAGCGTGGCGCCGATTATCCGTTTCAGTTTGCCATGATCGCATTCAATCACGTTGTTCCGGTACTTAATCTGTCGGTGTTCAACGTCAGACGGGCACCGGCCTTCGCGTTTGAGCAGAGCAAGCGCGCGACCATAGGCGGGCGCTTTATCCGTGTTGATGAATCGCGGGATCTGCCACTTCTTCACGTTGTTGAGGATTTTACCCAGAAACCGGTATGCAGCTTTGCTGTTACGACGGGAGGAGAGATAAAAATCGACAGTGCGGCCCCGGCTGTCGACGGCCCGGTACAGATACGCCCAGCGGCCATTGACCTTCACGTAGGTTTCATCCATGTGCCACGGGCAAAGATCGGAAGGGTTACGCCAGTACCAGCGCAGCCGTTTTTCCATTTCAGGCGCATAACGCTGAACCCAGCGGTAAATCGTGGAGTGATCGACATTCACTCCGCGTTCAGCCAGCATCTCCTGCAGCTCACGGTAACTGATGCCGTATTTGCAGTACCAGCGTACGGCCCACAGAATGATGTCACGCTGAAAATGCCGGCCTTTGAATGGGTTCATGTGCAGCTCCATCAGCAAAAGGGGATGATAAGTTTATCACCACCGACTATTTGCAACAGTGCCGATAAAAATATATCATCATGAACAATAAAACTGTCTGCTTACATAAACAGTAATACAAGGGGTGTTATGAGCCATATTCAACGGGAAACGTCTTGCTCGAGGCCGCGATTAAATTCCAACCTGGATGCTGATTTATATGGGTATAGATGGGCTCGCGATAATGTCGGGCAATCAGGTGCGACAATCTATCGATTGTATGGGAAGCCCGATGCGCCAGAGTTGTTTCTGAAACATGGCAAAGGTAGCGTTGCCAATGATGTTACAGATGAGATGGTCAGACTAAACTGGCTGACGGCATTTATGCCTCTTCCGACCATCAAGCATTTTATCCGTACTCCTGATGATGCATGGTTACTCACCACTGCGATCCCCGGGAAAACAGCATTCCAGGTATTAGAAGAATATCCTGATTCAGGTGAAAATATTGTTGATGCGCTGGCAGCGTTCCTGCGCCGGTTGCATTCGATTCCTGTTTGTAATTGTCCTTTTAACAGCGATCGCGCATTTCGTCTCGCTCAGGCGCAATCACGAATGAATAACGGTTTGGTTGATGCGAGTGATTTTGATGACGAGCGTAATGGCTGGCCTGTTGAACAAGTCTGGAAAGAAATGCATAAGCTTTTGCCATTCTCACCGGATTCAGTCGTCACTCATGGTGATTTCTCACTTGATAACCTTATTTTTGACGAGGGGAAATTAATAGGTTGTATTGATGTTGGACGAGTCGGAATCGCAGACCGATACCAGGATCTTGCCATCCTATGGAACTGCCTCGGTGAGTTTTCTCCTTCATTACAGAAACGGCTTTTTCAAAAATATGGTATTGATAATCCTGATATGAATAAATTGCAGTTTCATTTGATGCTCGATGAGTTTTTCTAATCAGAATTGGTTAATTGGTTGTAACACTGGCAGAGCATTACGCTGACTTGACGGGACGGCGCTTCCCTACCCTCATGGCCGCCTCCCAGGAATCGACCCAGGTGCTTATCGTGGACATAATCCTTTACTCATAAATTTATCTTATTCCATTATTGTACCTGTCACGCAAAACTTGCAGAAAAGCCATAAACGCAGGAGAATCCTGTCGGCGGTGAGGATAATAAATATGGTAGCCGTCAAAATATGGACACCACTCGGTCAGAACAGCAATCAGCTTGCCGCTTTTGATATATCCATCTGCAACATACTCGGGAATATAGGCAATCCCCAGCCCGTCTAATGCTGCATCGAGCTGATGAATCGTGCTGTTCGCAATATATTGCCCTTTGACTTTCAGACTGAATTTCTGAGCATCTTTCTCGAATTCCCAGGCGTACAATCCACTCGTATCAGAATAGCGGACGTTAATGCAGTTGTGGTTCAAAAGATCCTGCGGCTTCCTGGGCTTAGCATAACGCTTAAAATGGCACTGTTGCAAAGTTAGCGATGAGGCAGCCTTTTGTCTTATTCAAAGGCCTTACATTTCAAAAACTCTGCTTACCAGGCGCATTTCGCCCAGGGGATCACCATAATAAAATGCTGAGGCCTGGCCTTTGCGTAGTGCACGCATCACCTCAATACCTTTGATGGTGGCGTAAGCCGTCTTCATGGATTTAAATCCCAGCGTGGCGCCGATTATCCGTTTCAGTTTGCCATGATCGCATTCAATCACGTTGTTCCGGTACTTAATCTGTCGGTGTTCAACGTCAGACGGGCACCGGCCTTCGCGTTTGAGCAGAGCAAGCGCGCGACCATAGGCGGGCGCTTTATCCGTGTTGATGAATCGCGGGATCTGCCACTTCTTCACGTTGTTGAGGATTTTACCCAGAAACCGGTATGCAGCTTTGCTGTTACGACGGGAGGAGAGATAAAAATCGACAGTGCGGCCCCGGCTGTCGACGGCCCGGTACAGATACGCCCAGCGGCCATTGACCTTCACGTAGGTTTCATCCATGTGCCACGGGCGAAGATCGGAAGGGTTACGCCAGTACCAGCGCAGCCGTTTTTCCATTTCAGGCGCATAACGCTGAACCCAGCGGTAAATCGTGGAGTGATCGACATTCACTCCGCGTTCAGCCAGCATCTCCTGCAGCTCACGGTAACTGATGCCGTATTTGCAGTACCAGCGTACGGCCCACAGAATGATGTCACGCTGAAAATGCCGGCCTTTGAATGGGTTCATGTGCAGCTCCATCAGCAAAAGGGGATGATAAGTTTATCACCACCGACTATTTGCAACAGTGCCGTTCAGGCAGTACTTCATCAACCAGCAAGGCGGCACTTTCGGCCATCCGCCGCGCCCCACAGCTCGGGCAGAAACCGCGACGCTTACAGCTGAAAGCGACCAGGTGCTCGGCGTGGCAAGACTCGCAGCGAACCCGTAGAAAGCCATGCTCCAGCCGCCCGCATTGGAGAAATTCTTCAAATTCCCGTTGCACATAGCCCGGCAATTCCTTTCCCTGCTCTGCCATAAGCGCAGCGAATGCCGGGTAATACTCGTCAACGATCTGATAGAGAAGGGTTTGCTCGGGTCGGTGGCTCTGGTAACGACCAGTATCCCGATCCCGGCTGGCCGTCCTGGCCGCCACATGAGGCATGTTCCGCGTCCTTGCAATACTGTGTTTACATACAGTCTATCGCTTAGCGGAAAGTTCTTTTACCCTCAGCCGAAATGCCTGCCGTTGCTAGACATTGCCAGCCAGTGCCCGTCACTCCCACTCTATTGATGTGTGCTTAAAAAACAGGAGGGTTTAACTTGGTAAACTATACATACTCATTAGGAGTTTACCATGAGCAAGAAACAGAAGACTTACACCGCAGAATTTAAAGCTGAAGCCATAAAAGCCATTGAAGAGAACCAAGGTAATGTATCGGAATCCGCTAGACAACTTGGCATTTCAATGCAAACCCTTTCGAACTGGAATAACAAAGCAAAGGCTGGAACTTTAGCAGGCACAAAACAGTATTCGCCCGATCTAAACGCCTTACTCGAAGAAAATAAGAAGCTTAAACAACAGCTCAAAACAGCTGAAATGGAACGTGAATTTTTAAAAAAGGCAGCAGCGTACTTTGCCAAAGAAAGTCAGTGAGGTACGCCTATATGAAATCGCAAAGCCACTTATTTCCGATTATTTTAATGGCTCGATTACTTCGTGTATCCGTTTCTCGCTTTTATGATTGGCTAAAGCGAGGCATGAGTAAAAGATCAATTCAGCGAAATCAGCAGACAATTTTGGTCAAAATAGCCCATGAAGAAACCAAACAAAGCTATGGCTATGTTCGATTAACCAAGCATTTACAAGCGCAAGGTATCAAAATAAGTACGTATGCTGTGCGCCAAATAAAAAAATCAAATCAGTTGTATTGTAAGCGCCATAAGCGTTTCAAAAGAACCACGAACAGTGATCACAACCGTTCTATTTATGACAATTTACTCAAGCAACAGTTTTCAATGACGAAGCCTAATCTTGCGTGGTCGAGTGACATTACCTACATTTGGACGGCTGAGGGCTGGTTGTACTTGGCAGCTGTCAAAGATCTTTACACGAAACAGGTTGTTGGCTATAGCTTAAATGAGCGCATGACAGCCAAGCTTGTTTGTGATGCATTGAATATGGCTATTCGCAATCAGAAACCTGCTAAAGATCTCATTGTACATTCAGATAGAGGCAGCCAATATTGCAGTAATGAATATCGAAACTTACTTGAGAAATTTGATTTTCAGGGTTCAATGAGCAAAAAAGGCGACTGCTTTGATAATGCACCGATAGAGAGTTTCTGGGGCATACTCAAAAATGAACTAGTCCATCATCGCAACTACAAAACAAGGGAAGAAGCCAAAGCGGATATTACAAAATATATAGAGTTATTTTATAATCAGCGAAGAATTCAAAAAGGCTTGGATTTTAAGACACCAAATCAAATGGCAGAAGACTTTTATCGGTTAGCTGCCTAGAATCTCCCAAGTGAAAGTCTCCTGCTAATTCAGCACACATCACTGTTGATAAATTTTCTAAACAAAAAGGATCAAACTAATCTATAAGCTTTGTGGGTTAGAAAAAAAATAACTCACTTTGCATTGATCATATTTAAATTCTTGTTTTATCCATAGCACTAACCTATTAATTTTAAAAAATAATAGGTACTGGCTAAATAGCAAATCGATACATATCTTTTTCATAGAGGAAATATGATTTTAGTAAGTTCTTGTCTGGCTGGCTTAAAGGTACGTTATAACGGGACGCATAGCTTAAACGAAAAAATCGAAAAATTAGTCAAAGATGGAAAAGCTACTATGGTATGTCCAGAGATTCTTGGCGGTTTATCAACACCACGCGAACCTGCCGAGATTTCGGGAGGTAATGGCGATGATGTCTTAGATGGAAAAGCCTGTGTAATTGAAAAATCAGGAAAGGATGTGACTTCAATCTATATTGAAGGGGCATATAGAACTTTAAAAAAAGTTCAATTATTAAAAGCTACTCTGGTAGTGCTTAAAGAAAATAGCCCTTCATGTGGTAGTTCAATGATTTACGATGGTCAATTTAATGGGAATAAGATCTATGGCAATGGAGTTACCTCCGCTTTGCTTAAACGTCATAATATAAAAGTCATTTCAGAAGAAACTTTTTGGCAACTTTTACCCTAGTTCCTCCGCTTTTATTTAAAATCTTCATGCAACTCCAACCACGCCCCCCTTTGCAATATCAAGTCTCTTCGGTATTTAGAGATATAGTGAGGTAATAATCTAAGAAGCATATCCATTACTTCCACATCAGTTAAAAAGTAGTGGTTCAATTTTATGCTGTAATTCTTTAACAATTTTAGCAAGCTGATCATGTAAAACTAACCAACATTGCTCATGACCTTGCCCAATATATTCATCTATTATGAGTTGCAAAATGTCTTGATCTATCTGACTTAAGAATTCTAAAAACCATGTCGCAGCAACATCCTTGGCAACTATTGTTTTATGATCTAATGTATAAGCTATACGGCATAGCGCTAAAATTTGATTACATTCATCCTGATCGTCTTTCCAATGAGCAATAATTTGTGGATAAGTTTTTTGCATGGCAAATATTAATTGTTCATAGCTAATTGGATTTAACCAATCGCAAATATCAGGTCCAAAGATAGTAATGTTATGTAATTGGGCAGTTTTAAGTAAAATACTAATATCTGGATCAGATTGACTATAAAGTAATTCACCTTTGAGTAATTCTTCTCTCAACCACTCGCCATATTGTAGCTGATATGTATATGGATGATTTTTATTGGTAATACTCCCTTTTTCTAATATCGTAATTTCTAAGGCACGCGCTGTAGCATGACCAATCGGAACAGATATATTTAGAAAATTCTGCGCTAATTGTTTTCTTTCCTGATCGGTAATTTCACGTTCAATAATAACTAAAATATCAAGATCACTTTTATGTTTTAAACCACCATCAACATACGAACCATATAAATAAATAGCATAAAGCTTATCTTTAAAATTTTTTTGTAAAAGCTGTTTTACACTTTCAACTTGGCGACACTCTTCATCATTTAAGCTTTGCATATGATTTTTAATTTAAAAAAATAAGTAATGAATTCATAGAGCATTATACAGAATAAGTGTAAATAATTTAATCAATTAGTAAATAACATACTATTTTTACAATATATTTACTTTCAATATAGAGTTTAATACATAAAACTCTATCAATCAAAAAAAGCTTGAAACAACATCTGAATAGTAAGAGTCATTTCCTCCTCACTTAGAGATGGATCCGGAAATTTGAACAACTCCTATAAGTGATACTCTGCTCCTCAAATGATGTTATAAACATCAATATATGGAGTATTTTATGGCACGTAGACCAAGAAGAAATCATTCAAACGACTTTAAGGCTAAGGTAGCACTTGCTGCGATCAAAGCAGAAAAAACACTTGCTGAATTGAGTTCTGAGTTTGATGTTCATCAAAACCAAATTATTGACTGGAAAAATCAATTGATCTCAGCTTCCTCACAAGCTTTCGATCAATCAAAAGCTCCATCAGAACCTCCCATTGATCTTAAAAAGTTACATGCAAAAATCGGTGAGCAGGCATTAGAAATTGATTTTTTAGAAGGTGTGTTGAAGAAACTGGGCCGCTTCAACCACAAAAGTTAATCGATCACTCACTTCAGATTTCAGTATCTAAACAAGCTAAGTTACTGAAAGTCTCTCGTGGTTGTTATTATTATCGCCCAAAACCTGTTAGCTCATCAGATCTGAAGCTGATGCGATGTATTGATGAATTACATATGCAATATCCTTTTGCAGGCAGTCGTATGATGCGTGATTTGTTGAATCGTCAAGGGCATCATATAGGACGACGTCATACACGTACTTTAATGAAGAAAATGGGTATTCAGGCGTTATATTGCAAACCAAATTTAAGCCAGGCTAATCAAGCTCACCGTAAATATCCATATCTGCTCAAAGGATTGGCTATTCAGCGCAGTAATCAAGTGTGGTCTACTGATATAACGTATATCCCTATGGCAAAAGGCTTTGTTTATTTATGTGCTGTGATTGATTGGCATAGCCGCAAGGTACTTGCGCATAGGGTATCGATTAGTATGGAGGTGGATTTTTGTATTTCGGCTT
>NZ_VPDQ01000052.1:0-8920 GCF_013417535.1 Acinetobacter sp. YH12241
TAAGTTCTTTATCCGACATAGACACCAACATATCAAACCGTCCGCTAAGAAAATTGCAACAGCGCATATTCTAAAAGCGGACATTTTTACTTTGGAGAAACCGGACATTTCTATTTTGGAGTTACAAGTGTACTTCGTATAATATCCATTATGTTAAATGGACAATTAATAATTGAATATTTCACCTTTTTTTTAATTAGTAGCTAAAATTACTTTATAATTTAAACTTATAAGGTATTTAAAGTGAAAAGTCCTCTTTCTAAAATATTTCTACTAAATATTCTCATAATGGCTGGTAGTGTTGCGTATGCCATTGAAGTTAAGCCATTCAAATTTATAAAAAATAATGAAGGTTATCCAGAAAATATTGGTTTATATAAAATAACAAATAAATACAGTGAGTTATATGTAAAACAGTATCCATTTTCTATTGAGAACAATAATAGAAATGCTGGTTTTATTAGTGAGATCGACCCACAATGTGAAATCTTAGAAAAGATATATAAGCAACAGCAGAATACTTATGTTGTAACAAGTACATGTGGCGCATGGTTTGGTATGAGTAGCCCAGAAAGCCATTATTTTATATATGAGTTTAACGATCTAGCAAAATTAATTAAATCTGAAACTATTGAATTCAAAGAGTCATTAGATATTACTATTTCAGAGCTTAATTCAGGTATAAAAATAACATCAAGCCAAAGTCCTAAAACTGGGAAAAAATATGATTATGAATACAAAAATGGGAGCTTATATGACTTCTCAACATCTATGAATAGAAATTTAGTTTCAAAAGAAAATGATAGAATCTGTAAGGGATTCTATGATCAAGTTTATACTCAATTTAAGTATTCTTATGTACCTGGTATGACTAATCTTTTTGAAATTTTACCTAGACATGCTTATTCATGGGTTCCAAACAAAATAAAATCTAGTGAAGAATTATCAGATAAATTAGCCAATGATTTAAAAGGGAAAGATCTAACACAACGTAGAAATGTTCCTTATTCAAGATTTAAACAAGACTATTGTTCTTAACTAAACTTAAGTATTCCTAAAATTAATATAATAGGTGCTATGCAAAGTCAAAATGTTAGAACCCATTCAAAATGGGAGCTATAAGCTCCCATTTTTAGTCTTTAATACGCTTTTTAGCTTCGTCATAAACTATGCTATCAGCTCGTTTCCCGACTGTGATGAGCAAGATAACTACCTGATCATCTTTAAATTGATAGACAAGTCTGACACCAGCTTTTAATAATTTAATTTTATAGCAACCTGCAAGATTGCCTCTCAGCATATTCTTTGGAATATGTGGCTGCTCTATGACTTTGGCTAGTTACTTCTTAAATTGATCTCGTATAGCAACAGGGAGTTTTTCCCATTTGTGTGTCCTTACCCATTTAACCCATTTAAAATTATTAAATTAAAAAATAAATTGAACAACAGAAATAATATAAGTATATTTCTGGAAATTAGCTTTAAAGAGACTAAGTAGGTGAAAAGACTATTAAAAATTACATTAATCAGCGTAATGGTTCTTAATGCTCAAAATATATTTGCAAAAATAATTATAGATAATGCAAATTATCAATCTAAAATTATAAAATTAAATAGTACAAAGAATCCCAAAATAACAAGAGCTTGGGTAGAAACCGAGTTTAAAGAGGAGAAGAATAGGTCAACAGTTCTATATGAGATAGATTGCGAACAAGAAAAATTCCGAAGACTAGGAGGAGTTATGTACAAAGAAGTAACAGGTGATCCAATAGCTATGGAACCTACAAAAGAAGAATATATAATTCCAAATACAAATCTAGATACGCTTAAAAGGGAGGTATGTACAGGAAAATATTAGAAAAACTTGAGAGATTTGGGGGATCAGAGAATTATTGTAGTTATCCTGATCTAAATGACAATTCAAGAGTAAAGATAGAAAAAATTTGTTATTTAATTTAGGGCGGCACTGTCACACGAGGGTGTAAATAATTCTGTGTAAATACAGTTTTATTTACAGTCTCTAAAGCTCCCTTTTTATAGGGCACTGTTGCAAATAGGCTGACATGATAAGCTAAATATCTTATTTATTTCGAGATACAGCAGATGAATCCCTTCCACGGTCGGCACTTTCAAGGTGAAATCATTCTTTGGGCTGTTCGTTGGTATTGTAAATATGGCATCAGCTATCGTGAACTTCAAGAAATGCTCGCTGAACGAGGCATAAATGTGGATCACAGTACAATTTATCGTTGGGTTCAGCGTTATGCTCCAGAAATGGAAAAACGGTTACGCTGGTATTGGCGTAACCCTACAGATTTACATTCATGGCATATGGATGAGACTTATATCAAAGTGAAGGGGCGATGGACTTACCTGTATCGTGCAGTTGATCAACGTGGTCATACGATTGACTTTTACCTTTCCGCTAGACGGAACAGTAAATCAGCCTATTGTTTTTTAGGAAAGATCTTCAATACGGTGAAAAAATGGCAAATTCCACGGGTCATCAATACAGATAAAGCAGCGACCTATGGCCATGCTTTATCACGGTTAAAGCGAGAAGGAAAATGTCCAGTAGATATTGAGCACAGGCAGATTAAGTATAAAAATAATGTCATTGAATGTGATCATGGTAAGTTAAAGCGAATCATCAGGGCCACATTAGGATTCAAATCTATGAAGACTGCTTATGCCACAATTAAAGGTATTGAAGTCATGCGTGCACTACGTAAAGGACAAGCATCGTCATTTTATTATGGTCAGCCTCAGGGTGAAGTGTGTCTAATCAACAGGGTTTTCGGTCTCTAAGCACTTTTTAAAGGGAACATCATCGACTCAAATCTCTATTTGCAACAGTGCCGTCAAATTAACGAACACACGGATATTATTGCTGAATATGAGCAACACAAGCAAGGTCGCACTATTACAGGATTTACCTTTAAATTTAAACAAAGAACCAAGCCCAAAACGGTAAAAGCTGAAAAGACAGAGCGTGATCCACATACAGTAGATATGTTTATAACCATGACCGATAATCAACGCTTTGCCTTCGCTAAAAAAATATCTCAATTACATGAGGCATCGTATTTGGCACAAGGGCAAGCAGGTCGAAGTTACGATGTGTTTGCTGAACAAATTGCTGAAGCATTATTAGATAGTGAAAAGCAGAAAGTATATTTACCCTTCTTATCGAAATTAGGGTTTAAATTTTAAGATTTTTATTCGCTGTTTACAGGTTGTGGTAGAAGTAGTCCTTGATATCAAAAACAAAAATTATTTTAAGGGAATAAAGGCTTCTGACTATCACCAAATGATAAGTTATCTGAGTTCTATTCAGTGAAAAACTGCTATATTAGGGGTCAGCACAGAAAACGGAAATTATAGGGCGGTAAGTACATTTATTTACTTCTATGTAGTTGTTATTTAAGAACTTCGTTAAAAATCTTTCAATTAAATTGCATGTTGCCAATCTCTAGCAGACAGGCAAAGCATAAAAATATAAATCTTTGATTTTAATAAATTAATTAGTCGACAAAATTCCTTGTCGTACTATTTTCTCCAAATTCTGGGGTAACCCCTATCAAATCAAAAACTCGATGATATGCGTCATTTAGTTGATCAAATACCTTCTTACGGCAGTCAATCTATACCTAAAATAAACGATCCTAGTTGGGAGGGGTTATTAGATGATCGGAGAATATCTTGGAATATGAACGACATCACCATAATAGAAAGGCTAGTACTTATTTATTATACTTTTAGTATGAAGGTTCTTAGTGTTTTCAATCAAGAATTTGCAGAGAGAGGAGTTTCTTTTTCATACTCTGATTAGTATGCCTATGGCAAACCAATTTCACTGCTTCGGTACCCTAGTGAGGACTAGAACCTTAGGCTGTAGGCTAATGATATTGGTATATTGAGTTATTTAGGTAGTCGCGGTGTACTTCATGGTGTATAGAAAGTTAGTTTTTCGAGCTAATAAAGCCATTTTGACAAAATTTAAGAAGTATTTTAGAAAACTAGATAGTTACACAGAATTTAGGGTAGTCTCAAAATGAAAGTTATAACTAATGGTTCTTTAACATCTTCTAATTCCTTTGGTGAAAAATAAGATTCCATTTTATGCTTAACTCTCAACTTTTTTTCGCTAAATCATTTATTTTACGAAGGTTAGACTTTCAATATTAAACTTACAATTCTTGTAATACAGCCATTCCAATAGGCTTAAGAAGTTGAGAGTGGCATTTCTTGCATAGAATTATTTTGTATTAAATAAAATAACTAAAGGTTTGGCTCGTGAAGATCTCAATAAGAAAACTGTATGTAATTAGCTTAAGTGCATTAATTACTGTGGCTTGTTCCAGTCAAAGTGAATCAGAAGGGATGCTAATTATAAATAACAAAACCTCCGAAGATATAACTAAGGTTAATTTAACTTATAAAACCACTAATAAATCAGAAAATATAGGTAATTTATCTCCTAATCAATCATTTAAGTATCCTATAAAATATTCTGACACCGAAGACTCTATAGTAATTACATATACTGATAGTAATAATACAGTGCATAAGGATGTAGCTGTTCCTTATTTCGGTAAATATGATAAGAAAAATTATAGTTATAATATCAAGTAGTTTAAGTATTATTAATATTTAGAGTGTACGGCATTGACGGTATAGGTTAAATTGACACTACAAGACAGCACTTTAACCAATTTCAACAGCAACATCCCCAAATATATTTAATATAAATTAAGCATGAGATATAAAAATGCACGCCTTTGATATTATCATACCCCAATATACAGGTATCGCTGAAGATGATGATAGCCACGACCATGATGTATTTTGTTATTTAGGAAATTTAGAAGGCAACGGACAAATATTACCCCGTAACCATCATTTAGCTGTTAGCCAAAATGATATTACTCGCGTGACTGTGGTGTGTCCTGAAATGGATGCCCTTGACCGTAAAAATATGAACAGCTATGCCCAAGAAATGCACAATAAAATCGAACAGTTAGCAGGTAAACCCATTCAAACCTTGTATATCGGAGAAGACCATGACTATCCTCTTCCCCGTTATGCCGTACCAACGCAATCTGAATTTTACATGTTGCGTTGGGGCTGGAGTTCGCCTTTACTAGATGGAGTAACCTTACAAGGCATTCCTCTATATAAAATCCCATATACCCAACCTGATCACCCTTGTTATGATAATGTGTGGTCATGGTATCGTCAGGCTGAAGCGTTATATCGTTTGTGGCTTGGTTCTCAACCAGTAAGTGAAGCCTTTGCCTTAGAGCAAATGCAAAATCCCAATTCTGAGCATAGCAAAATAGGTCGAGAATTGTGCCGTATCATTGAACAAAGCACAGGTGTACCCACCTATTATTTTCTAATGAATTACCGTGATTGGACACAGGCAGAAGATATGGAACAAAAATGTCCACTGACAGGGCAGGATTGGCTATTGCCTGCCAATACCTATCACTATATTGATTTTAAATGCGATGAGAGTCGTTTGGTGAGTGAGTTGAGTCAAAATTGGTCGGATGAAAGCGAGGACTGACCGAATGAAAAATTATTTGTGGTAAGCTCATAAAGCCTATCAAGCATAGAGATAAAAATAACACCCAAACTATCTGTAACCAACCGTGAATCGTCTCGATATTTTCGGAGAGTGTTTTACTGGAATCAGGTACAGGACAAGTTTATTTTCAGTATACCCTAGCGGAACCACCTAAAAAGGCACTGTTGCAAATAGGCTGACATGATAAGCTAAATATCTTATTTATTTCGAGATACAGCAGATGAATCCCTTCCACGGTCGGCACTTTCAAGGTGAAATCATTCTTTGGGCTGTTCGTTGGTATTGTAAATATGGCATCAGCTATCGTGAACTTCAAGAAATGCTCGCTGAACGAGGCATAAATGTGGATCACAGTACAATTTATCGTTGGGTTCAGCGTTATGCTCCAGAAATGGAAAAACGGTTACGCTGGTATTGGCGTAACCCTACAGATTTACATTCATGGCATATGGATGAGACTTATATCAAAGTGAAGGGGCGATGGACTTACCTGTATCGTGCAGTTGATCAACGTGGTCATACGATTGACTTTTACCTTTCCGCTAGACGGAACAGTAAATCAGCCTATTGTTTTTTAGGAAAGATCTTCAATACGGTGAAAAAATGGCAAATTCCACGGGTCATCAATACAGATAAAGCAGCGACCTATGGCCATGCTTTATCACGGTTAAAGCGAGAAGGAAAATGTCCAGTAGATATTGAGCACAGGCAGATTAAGTATAAAAATAATGTCATTGAATGTGATCATGGTAAGTTAAAGCGAATCATCAGGGCCACATTAGGATTCAAATCTATGAAGACTGCTTATGCCACAATTAAAGGTATTGAAGTCATGCGTGCACTACGTAAAGGACAAGCATCGTCATTTTATTATGGTCAGCCTCAGGGTGAAGTGTGTCTAATCAACAGGGTTTTCGGTCTCTAAGCACTTTTTAAAGGGAACATCATCGACTCAAATCTCTATTTGCAACAGTGCCCAAAAAAGATTGAAAACCATTTTAAAGCTTTCGACTTAACCTTTTTTTACATCAATAATGGCTTCATTTAATGTCAGCATACTTTTTGAAACACCACCTGATTTTCTTGTACACTGTCAGACAAGACAGACTCCAGTAAAGTTTTATCTGGCTGCAAATTTTCAAACTCTTGGTACAGATAACCAATTTTTAATTTCGGTACAGCATAGATCCCTTCATACTTATTTCTGATTAAAGAAAAAAGAGTAGATTTACCACTTCCATTATCCCCCAATACAGCAACTTTTTGTTTGTTTCGGATTTCAAAAGAGGCATGATTAAAAATCAAATGATTATCATATCCAAAAGTTACTTCTTCACCACGAATTAATATTTTATTTTTCGGGGGATTTGTTAGCTCAAAATTAATTCGAATATTTGCCTGTTCTTCGACTTGTTCTTTTACATCTAACTGCTCTATTCGTGATTGCACGGCTTTTGCTTGCTTTGCTATTGCTTTTTGTCGCCCTCCAAAAGACTTGTAAGTAGATATGAAACTTCTAGCTCTAATTTCAGAATTACTCATATTCCTTGGCTTATCTGTTATCGCTTCAGCTTGCCTTTTTTTCTGCAAATAAGCTTCCTCTAGTTGCTTTTTCTTTGCTTGATAATTTTCATATTCTCTTTTCTCAGTGTGAATTTGATGTTCCTTCTGCTGTTTATATGCAGTATAATTCCCGTCAAAACAGTTAATGGTATTGTTGTCAATCTCAATAATTCGATTACACAATTCATCTAATAAATTTGTATCGTGGCTAATAATCATCATTGTGTTATATTTTCCTAAATTTCGCTTTAGCAATTGAATCCCTTTAGTATCTAAATTCGCTGTTGGTTCATCTAGTAAAAGTATTGAACTACTCTTAGAAAAAGTCTCAGCTAAACGTAAACGAGTTTTTTCCCCACCACTGAACCAACCTTCAGATATTGTTGAGCTGGAGCGAAATTCTTTCAATTGCCAAGAATCTACTGATTCGTGGTATTGACCGAATTGTTTATAATAAGAGATATCTCCCTTAACCTCAACATTTCCCTTGTCAGGAGCTATATCATTGTTAATGATCTCCAACAACGTCGTTTTTCCACTTCCGTTTAACCCGACTACACCAATAATATCGTTCTTAAAAACAGTTAATTTATCAAAAGTAAAAAGAAGCTTGCCTCCAAAATATTTTTCTATTCCTCTCATTTTTATCAATTCCATACAATCGCCTCCCTTTCTAGCGATTAAGTTAATAAACATATTAAATCATTAATTAGTTTTTGTAGTTTAGAGAGTTTATTTCTTAGGGTTTCTATTCCTCAATTATTCCGTATCCTTCTGGTGCAGGAATCCCATGTTCCGAAGAACGACTGACTGATTCCCACTCTTTCCATGTAAATATACGTTTTTCTGCATTTTCAACAGCTAAATCATATACAAGGCTTCCCAGAACTAATCGGAGAGGCGGATTCTCACTATTAACCAGTTTCATTATAGCTTCGGCGGCTAACTTAGGATCACTATCCACCGATTCGTTTGAATATTGTTGGGCCAACTTTTCACGTAATGAATCATACTCTTTTTTCTGTGTAGTAAAACTCATTTTTAAGTATAGATTCGTCCAGTAACCTCCAGGTTCTACGATAGATACTTTTATACCAAAATGTGCAGCTTCTTGTGCTAAAGCCTCGCTAAATCCTTCTAAAGCAAATTTACTAGCGCTATAGATTCCCGACATTGGACCACTAATCAGTCCACCAATACTAGATATCTGGATAATATGACCTGATTCTTGTGCCCGCAAGTACGGCATAACAGCTTGACTTACCCATACTGTACCGAAGAAATTAGTTTCCATTTGGCTTCTAACTTCATCTTCACTAAATTCTTCAATCATTCCCATTACCATATTCCCTGCATTGTTAATGACAATATCGAGTCTTCCAAAATGTTTAATGGCAGTTTCCACTGTAGTCGAAACAGCACTTCTATCAGTAACATCAAGACTTAAAGGAAGTAACATTCCTTCAAACTGGCATTTTAACTCATTCAGTTTTTCAATATTTCTAGCAACACCAACAACCTTCTCTCCTGACTCCAATGCTTTTTTTGTGAATTCGTATCCTAGTCCACTGCTTGCACCTGTAATAAACCACACACGTGTATTTTCATTGTTATTAAATGTCATAAATAATCTCCTCGGTAGTGTTTCAAAAAGTATGCTGAAGAAAAAGCCGATTGGATTTTGATAAAATAGAGAAATGCAAATAACTCTAGCAATCAAATGTCCAACCTGCCTCAGTGATAGTATAAAGAAAAATGGTATCA
>NZ_VPDQ01000053.1:0-6992 GCF_013417535.1 Acinetobacter sp. YH12241
GAAGGTAAAGAATGTTGAAGGGTGCAATCTAAATTTTCAGATAAAGTCATAAAAAAATGAGCGTATTTACATACACTCATTTTTACTACATTTTACTAATATTTGCTTAACTGACTGGCATTACTCCTGATGAGGGCTTTTTTATAGGCAAGAGATTTTAAAATAGCCTAAGCATTTAAATCATCAAGCTATACTGATTTAAGGTATTAAATAAAATTAATCCTTAAAGGTCTCGTTCAGTGCATTCTGAACGGCTTCCACTCGGGATTTACAGGCTTTATACGCCTGCATAGACTCTTCAACGATTTTCATCAAATTATCAATATCTGGTTCTTGCTGAGATTCAAGTAATTCAGCATTCTTTTTCAAGATGTCATAGCCTTCCTGAAAGCTCAAAGTATCATGACTCATGGGGAGTTACCTGCGTAAGTTGTGCTGAAAATAGACCATCGTGTAATTCAACCTGAACGGGTTGTTGCACATCAATTTGATGAATTGAACGAACCACGTGTTCTTGCTGGCGCACAATGGCATAGCCTTTGGACAAAACATGTTTGGGATTTTGCAGTAGTGTTTCCCGCATCAGGGCATCTAGCTGCTGATTAATTAGTTGGGTCTGTTGCTGGGCAAGGTTAGAAGTATTGGACTTGAGCTGCTCTAAACGTTGCAAGGCATTCACAATCTGGTGATTGGCCAGATTTTGGATTAATTTTAGATATTGCTCATTCTGGTTTTGATAAGCCTGAATTTGCTGTTGAGAAAGCCGCTGGATGCTTTGCAGGTTATTTATAACTTCTTGCGTCAGCTCGACGACATGATTGCGAATTCCAGCAATCACCTTGCTCGGTGTGTCGAAAGAACGATGAGCGATTTCATCCAGAATCGTCCGATCTTTTTCATGACCAATACCAACCCAGACGGGAACTGAACGTCTGCAGAGCAGGGCAGCCAGCGCATAGTCATTCAAATACGCCAGATCATTGACTGCGCCACCGCCACGAATGATCACGATCAGATCAGGCGCGTGATGATACGTTTGTACCCACTGCTTTAAAGCTTGTGCCAAGCTTTGCATGATGCTTTGCGGTGCCGTATTTCCCTGAAAGGTCGCACTGTGATAGATAAATTCGCATACCTGAGCTTTTTGTAAAGCATCAGCATCTTTCTTGAAATCGCCCAGACCGGCAGCCTTTTCTGGAGCAATCACCAGAATCCGGTTTAGGTCAAAAGGTGTAGGGAGATTTTTATTGCGATTAATCAGACCTTCGGTTGTCAGTCTCTCTACAATCTGCTGATAACGTCGGGCTATATCACCCAAGGTATATCCAGAATCAATCTCTGTAATATTTAGGGAAAACCCATATTGCGGATCAAAGCTGGCTTTGACTTTGATTAAAACCTTAAGGTCCCGGCTTAGCTCAATACCACTTTCACGTTCAAATTGCGTCACAATTTTCTGTGCAGCAAATTTCCAGATGGTGGCCCGGCAACTGGCAATGACCTGATCATTGTCAGGATCTTTTTCTCCCAGTTCCAGATAGTAATGGCCAGCTTTGATATTTAAATTTCGAATCTCAGCTTTGACCCACACCGGTGTATCGAAAGTGATTTTAACCACTTCCTGAACCGTAGAAAGGTATTCTTTTAAAGAAAGCTGGAGATCGTCTTGCATGCCGAGATAAAGTTTAAAATTCAATCAAATATTAAATCAATATGGTCGCTAGTACAAACATCAAGCTTCGTGCATAAAAAAGGTTAGGACAAAGAAACTGGGAGATAATTAATTTAATGATCTAAAAACAAAATATTAGAGTAATGCTTGGTTGATGAAGGGTGATAAACAATTTGTATAATAATGTAATGACATTGTCATCTTAAAGCCATTCCAATATTTAACTAAATCTAAATTTTAGTTAGTTTAAGAAAGAGATTACTTTTAAAAGCTAATTATTGATTGATATAAATCATAGGAAATAGTGAGAACTTAAATGGGGTTAAACCTAATGATATTAAAAAATGATCCTGCCGCTTTTTACAGAATTACAAACACTCAAGCCTTTTCAGATCTGACGCTATAAATGGAATATGCTACATTAAAGGCGAATTCCTTTAGAAGAATACCGCTCATGAAAAAAATAATTTTATCTGGTTTGTCCGGATTATTTGCATCCATCCTCCTTGCTGGTTGTAGTATAACCCAGTCGCCTGATTCAAACTCTGCGTTATTAGGAACAGCGAATCCAGCGAGTGCCTATTGTATCAATCAGGGTGGAAAGCTGGAAATCCGTAATGAAACTAATGGGCAAGTGGGCTATTGTCATTTAAAAAATGGGCAAGTGGTCGAAGAATGGGAATATTTCCGAGCAAACCAGTCTAAATGTATTGCTGATCAGGCAGCTGCGCTGGTGGGCCAATCGAATTTAACTGAAGCGCAAATCAAAGAGAAAACCAAAGCTCAAATGGTACGCATGGTTGCACCTGGCCAGCCTGTCACTATGGATTATCGTGAAGAGCGCGTGACGGTCACTGTAGATCCAGCCACTAAGAAAGTAGTTCAGGCAAGCTGTGGCTAAGATATGAAATGATACTTTCGAGCAGGCAGTATCAATAAGAATAGGTAGAAATTTCATTTTAAATGACAAATCTGCGCTGATCTCTTATAGTGCCTCTCGGAAGGAGAAATTCATGAAAAAGTTATTTGCTTTATCGCTGATGGTTGCTCTGGTCGGCTGTGCAGAGAAAAAACCTTTAACCCCTGAAGAGCAGTGGCATGGCTATTGTCGTAGTGTGGGGAATGCTGCACGAACCATTATGCTGGATCGTCAGAATGCGATCGAGAAAGAAAAGGCTGTTGAGCATGCCAACAAGATCGATGATGACATTACTCGCGGTTTTATCCTAAATATTATCGATGAAGTCTATGCACTTCCGGAACAGGAAATTAAGACCGATGTAGATGCAGCCCGTGAGAAAGTCCGCGCTGAATTTACCAAAAAATGTATCGCCACACCGCATGATAAAATGCCAGATTACAAACCGTTCTAAGGAACGGTTTTTTTATATTTAAATAAAACAAACTAAGAAATCATCATTCAAAATAAATAGTGGTTTATAGATATAAGAAAATTCTTCTAATAATAAAAATAGCCTAAGCAATATTAAATATAATTTGTGACAATTGCTAAATCTAAAATATAGAAATGCTTATCTTTATATTGAATAATGAATTTAACTCCAAAGCCTTTAGGAGAAGAATAATATGGACGTCGTGAAGTATTTATATCACTCAGATCTGTTGTTAGAAGATGAAAAAGGATTGGCTATTATCGGTGGCGGACGCTATGTCCTGAGTGTAGGAGACAAGGTCGTGATTAAGCAGATCTTAGAGCAGGACAAAAAACGCTGTCTGGTCGAGATTTCCTTTGCCAGCAACAACCATAGTCAGACTTATGAAGATCAATGCGAATTAAAATTTGAGGGTTGTCGGGACGCTTTTCAGCAATATTTGAACTCAACGACAGTCCACTAAGGTGTAGTATCTTTTTCTAAGTAAATCAGGCAACATCGATGTTGCCTTTTTTATGCGTCGAATTTGGTTAAAAGTTGCCATATTTGTACTTAAATTATGCAAGGCGATGATGATTTGATTATTGAATGATCTTTATAAGCATCATTTAGTTATAAAATAATGAGCATCACAAAGAAACACTGTACTTGCATTAACTTTTAACTGGAATTTTAGTAAAATTTTAGAGTCCATATTATTTGTGAAGCTTTTATAAAGCAGGAATTCACAGGTAATTTTTTAAAAAAGAGGAATAACACCGTGCTAGAAGCTTACCGCCAACACGTTGAAGAACGTGCCGCACTCGGAGTCCCACCGAAGCCACTTGATGATGCTCAAACTGCTGCATTAGTTGAATTATTAAAAAATCCCCCAGCTGGTGAAGAAGCATACTTAGTTGACTTGCTTGAAAACCGTGTTCCAGCGGGTGTTGACCAAGCTGCATACGTAAAAGCTGCGTTCTTAGCTGCATTGGCAAAAGGCGAAGCGACTTCTCCACTAGTTTCTAAAGAACGTGCGGTTTACTTACTGGGCACTATGCTTGGTGGTTATAACGTTGCTCCTTTAGTTGAACTTCTAGAAGACGCAGAGCTTGGTGGTCTTGCTGCTGAAGCTTTGAAAAAAACGCTTCTTGTATTTGATGCGTTCCATGACGTAGCTGATAAAGCACGTGCAGGTAATGCAAATGCAAAAGCTGTTCTTCAATCATGGGCTGACGCTGAATGGTTCACAAACCGTGCAGACGTTCCAGAAGAAATCAAACTGACAGTTTTCAAAGTAACTGGCGAAACTAACACTGATGACTTGTCTCCAGCACAAGACGCTTGGAGCCGTCCAGATATTCCATTGCACGCAAATGCAATGCTGAAAAACGAACGTGATGGCATCAACCCAGAAGTTCCTGGTGAAGTTGGTCCATTAAACCAAATTAAAGACCTCATCGCGAAAGGCAACAAAGTTGCTTACGTAGGTGACGTTGTTGGTACAGGTTCTTCTCGTAAATCTGCAACTAACTCTGTACTTTGGTTCTTCGGTGACGAAATCGCTCACATTCCTAACAAGAAAGAAGGCGGTTACTGCTTAGGTTCTAAAATTGCTCCGATTTTCTTCAACACTATGGAAGACGCTGGTGCGTTACCAGTTGAAATTGACGTAGCAAACATGAACATGGGTGATGAAATCACTCTTAAAATCGACAAGGCTGCTGCTAAAGTAACTGCGTTCAAAGACGGCGCTCAAATCGCTGAAGCTGACCTTAAAACTCCAGTACTTTTAGACGAAGTTCGTGCGGGTGGTCGTATTAACCTGATCATTGGTCGTGGTTTGACAACTAAAGCACGTGAAGAGCTTGGTCTTGAGCCTTCAACTCTGTTCCGTACTCCAGTACAACCTGCTGACACTGGCAAAGGCTTCACCCTTGCTCAGAAGATGGTTGGTCGCGCTTGTGGTCTTCCTGAAGGTCAAGGTATCCGTCCAGGTACTTACTGTGAACCACGTATGACCACTGTTGGTTCTCAAGATACAACTGGTCCTATGACTCGTGACGAACTGAAAGACTTGGCTTGCCTAGGCTTCTCTGCTGACTTGGTAATGCAATCTTTCTGTCACACAGCTGCGTATCCAAAACCAGTTGACGTTCAAATGCAACACACGCTTCCTGATTTCATCATGAACCGTGGTGGTGTTTCTCTACGTCCAGGTGACGGTATTATCCACTCTTGGTTAAACCGTATGCTTCTTCCAGATACTGTTGGTACTGGCGGTGACTCACATACTCGTTTCCCAATTGGTATTTCATTCCCGGCGGGTTCTGGTCTTGTAGCATTCGCTGCAGCAACTGGTGTTATGCCACTTGATATGCCAGAGTCTGTTCTTGTGAAGTTCAAAGGTAAAATGCAGCCTGGTATCACTCTACGTGACCTAGTTCATGCGATTCCTTATGTAGCGATCCAAGAAGGTGATCTGACTGTAGAGAAGAAAGGTAAGAAAAACATTTTCTCTGGCCGTATCCTTGAGATCGACCTGACAGAAATGGAAACTGACCTGACTGTTGAGCAAGCATTCGAACTTTCTGATGCTTCTGCTGAACGTTCTGCTGCTGGTTGTGCGATCACTCTTTCTGAAGAGAAAGTTGCTGAATACCTACGTTCTAACATCACTATGCTGAAGTGGATGATTTCACAAGGCTATGGCGATGCTCGTACTATGGCGCGCCGTGTAGAGAACATGGAAAAATGGTTGGCTAACCCATCACTTCTTAAAGCTGATGCTGATGCTGAATACACTAAAGTGTATGAAATCGACCTTTCTACAATCACAGAACCAGTTCTTTGCTGCCCGAACGACCCAGATGATGCGAAACTTCTTTCTGACGTTCAAGGCGTGAAAATTGATGAAGTATTCATCGGTTCTTGTATGACTAACATCGGTCACTTCCGTGCAGCTGGTAAACTTCTAGACAAAGTACCTGGTGGTTCTTTATCTACTCGTCTATGGTTGGCTCCTCCAACTCGTATGGACGAACACCAATTGATGGAAGAAGGTTTCTACAATACTTATGGTAAAGCGGGCGCTCGTACTGAAATGCCAGGCTGTTCATTATGTATGGGTAACCAAGCACGTGTAGCTCCAAACACTACTTGTGTGTCTACATCTACTCGTAATTTCCCGAACCGTCTAGGTCAAGGTGCTAACGTTTACCTAGCATCTGCTGAGCTTGCTTCTGTTGCTGCTGTATTGGGTAAATTACCTTCTCCAGAAGAATACCAACAGTACGCTGCTCAAATCGACAGCATGTCTGCTGACATCTATCAATACTTGAACTTCGACAAGATGGACGAGTATACAGATGCTGCTAAAGACATCGATACTAAGAAAATTGCTGCTGCTCAATTAGCTTAATTGATCAAAAAGTAGTTTAGAATAAGGGCTGATTTATCAGCCCTTATTTTTTTATAAATCTAAAGTTTAAATTATGAATCCATTGCATTTATTATTAATAGAAAATTTTACAAAATTAACCAATTTATTTCTTAATTTAATAAAGTTTGGGGCAGGTATAGGGGGATTGAGTTTAATATATTATCTTTTACTTATAAGTTATTTACCAAATGAGTTTGCAATTGGCGATGGATTGCTATTGTTTATGCTATCTATAGTAATTGGTATGATATGTTGCGTAATCTTTTTATTACTATGGATTCAAGGAAAATTAATATTTGATGTATTTTTTTTAATTTATAAAAAATCACCTAAAATAGTTAAAAATATTATTAGCAGGAAAGTAGCTGGAGATATTAAATCGCAGATTCAAATCCCAAGTGCAACACATTTGTAATTAGTTGAAAAAGTTAGGTGTATTCATAGAATCATTAGACTTTTTCAACTCGCAATTGGAAAGCACACAATGAAGAAATACACCCAACTT
>NZ_VPDQ01000054.1:0-5884 GCF_013417535.1 Acinetobacter sp. YH12241
TCATTCGAGTCTAGACAAAATGACACCAAATGAGTTTTACTATGATCAGCTACCCCAACAAAACAAGGTGGCTTAACTAGAGCGGAATATCACTTATAAATACGCTTTTAGTTGTTCAAACAAGTGGAACCACCTCTGTTTGTAATGATATTTTATAAAATTCAATATTAGATCTGCAGAGAAAAACTTATCAAACTAAGTATTGGCTAGTCTTTTTCTTCGAAAAACTTATCAAACGAAGTATTAAGTTAATCTTTTTCTTCAACTTCTTCCTTAAACTCAAACAAATCATTCATCGTACAGTTAAAGTACTTACACAACTTATCGGCGACTGGTAATTCAATACGTACAGCACGGTCATAATACATACTTGTGAGCGTGTTGCGATTGATACCTGTTGCATGCACCACTTCACTTAATTTTAAAATTTTTCTATCGCCCATGAGGCTAGATAACTTACAAGTAATCATATTTAAATTAATTTACAAAAAATAACTTGCTGTGGGTTATTTGAAGTTGTTGACTGAGTAATACTTTGCTAAAATTAACCTACAGCAGGTTATTACAACTTATAGAAAGTATATTTTATCCATTTCAACTAAATTATAACTTTTTAAATATAAGGATTGAACCTGCATTAGATTATTTTGTGGAGATGACCGCCGTGTTACCAAATGAGTTATTGATCAGCCAGCAAGCTCGTGACTTAGGAAATCAATTAATTAAAGAAATGAACATCAATAGAAGTTATGGAATGGCTAATTTTCTTGGAGTAAATACTTGCTATGATAATCATCAGGCTGTACTTATTTGGACATTTCAACTGCTTGAAAGGGAACCTGCCTTAAATGAATTAGCAGAAATTAAAAAATATTTTCTTTTAATCTTTCCAGATAGTGTTTATCAATTAGCCTAAGTTGTTTTTAAAATTAATTTATTAAATAAAAAGCACTAAATCAAAGAAAGCTTTATTTAAAAATACCTATTAATTCAAAAACATACCATTTACTGAATATATGAAGCATAGGTTCCTGCTCTATCACTCACTCGTACTAAAATTACATCGCTCTTTTTACTGATACTAAACAATTTATGTCCACGCCACGTTCTGCGGCTTCGAGGGCTAGTTTTTGTTGAACCACTGAGAACAAGGACAACAAACTGCCTACTATATTTTCCCGGAGAGTGGTGTAGGAACTTTTTCATTATTGCTAATCATATCAGCGACAACATCAGCAACGAGCTCCTCTATTCCTGAGAATGCTTTAGACTGATCCGCATCAAGCCAAGACAATGATGGAAACTCAGCACATCATTCGTTTAAGACCTATTTTAATGACGGCACTGGTCGCAAGTTTAGGTTTTATTCCAATGGCGTTAAACACTGGAATTGGTGCAGAAGTACAACGACCACTAGCAACAGTTGTTATCGGCGGTATTGTATCTTCTACAATTTTAACTTTGTTTGTATTGCCTATTTTATATCAATGGGCGCATGGCTCTGAGAGTAGCAAACAGCAATCCGACGAAATTTAAAATCAAAAAAAGCAGCTTAATTACTAGGTTATGCCTAATTAAGCTGCTTTTAATATTGTATGCCCAACATTTTATTGATAAAGCTTACTGCGCTTCATCCCGACAATTTTCATTTAAAAACTCAAACTCTATCGTTGTATGCGATAAATGATAGGAAGATAATTTAGCTGCAACTTCTTGTTTAAGCCTAATTAATTCTTTAACGTCAAAGTTGTCACTCAGCTCAAGGTGCGCTGTTAAAACGTGACTTTCACCATCTAGTGACCAAAAGTGCATGTGGTGGATACCATTAACTTCAGGAAATTCCATTAGTGATAGTTTAATACGCTTTTGAGTCTCTTTATCGGGTGCAGCTTGAAGAAATAAAACGAGTGTTGATTTCAGGTTTTTGAAAACATTAAACAAGATGAACAGCGTGAACCCTATTGATAAAAGGGGATCTAATATCGGCAGTTCAGCGAACAACAGTACGATAGAGACTATAAGAACGGCAACCCATCCAAGTACATCTTCAAGAAGGTGCCATGTCAGCACTTTCTCATTTAATGTTTCACCCGCTTTTAATTTTAATACAGCATATCCGTTAACGGCAACGCCGAGTATCGCTAGCCCTAACATCCCCTCGACTACAGGCATTTCAGGATTGGACAGCTTTGGAATTGCTTCAAATAAAATCCAAATTGAGCCAATGATTAAAACAATACTGTTTATCAATGCGCCAAAGAGAGTAAGTCTACGATAACCATAACTAAACTTATCTGATGCTTCTTTATCTGAAAAACGACTTAAAATCCACGCAAAACCTATTGAAAGACTATCACCAAGATCGTGAACTGCATCTGCCATTATCGCCGTACTGTTAGTGAGCCAACCACCTATAAATTCGATAATAGTGAATGTCACATTAAGGAAAAATGCCCAACCAATACGGTCATCTTTACCATGTTGATGACTATGATTATGGTTGTGCATTTTGTACCTCTAGTACTTTTCTATTTCTTAGTTTTGATACATTCATATTAATCAAGTGACGTATCAAGCGTTGATATATCCAGCGTTTGAACCCCGACAAGTTAGTCCCTTTTTCGAGATAGAACTCATCAGGGGAATCATAAAGCCCAAAGTCATCATGAATACCTTCTTTTTGAATATAGGTATTTTCTCCACGCCAATCTGTATCTGGTGATGAAAAGCACTTTGTTGCAACACCATAACCACAAAAATCATCTTTTACTTGGTCAAATTTCTCCTGTAGAGAGCTTAAGTATTGCTCATCCAATATAAAGCCCTCTAAGTTTATCCAACGCCCTTCAAAGTAAACTTCTACCCAACTATGAATGATGTATTTAGGTGCTAACCAAAATACATAGCTTGGGATAGCACCTTTTTGTAGTTGCTGGTCTATGGTAAACCCATGAAATCGGCATTGAATGCCTAGTCCACGCAATAGTGCCATTAACAGATTACCCTTAGTATTACATTGTCCATAACCATCTGCTAGCACATCGCTTGCTGCAATATCATCGCTTTCATTATAACCAAAGAAAATCTCATCTTTTACAAACTGATAAGCGGCACCAATTTTGTTGAAGTTATCCAAGTTTTTCCACCTACGTTGATCGATCAAGGATTGGATATCTTTGTGTTCAAAATTAACGATATTCGTATTGTTTAAATATTTCTCAGTCATTTTTTATATATCCTTTTCGTTGCATACTTATACTATAGACTCTATAGTAACTATAGAGTCAAATGTCTGGGGGAAATTGATGAAAATAGGCGAATTGTCAAAAAAATCGGGCTGTTCAATACAAACGATTAGATATTATGAAAGAGAAGGATTTCTGTTAAATCCAAATCGTTCAGAAGGTAATTTCAGGCTGTATGATAGCAAAGCACTTAAACAATTGGAATTCGTAAAGCATTGTCGCAGCCTAGATATATCACTCAATGATATTAAACGTCTTATCGAATTAAAAAATAAGCCAGAAGAAAGCTGCTCTAGCGTTAATGCATTAATTGATCAGCAACTTGCACTAGTGAATAAACGCATGAAAGAATTAAGGGCGCTTAAAGCTGAATTACAACAAATGGCTAGTGCTTGTGGTTCGAACAACCCAACATACTCATTATATTCTGCTGACCATGTAACACGGCAAGTATATTGTTTACTATCCATTTGAAACCCCATAATGTTTTAAGTCTATGTATAAAAGTACGATTTTCACTTAGCAGTACTTAAATAATCACCCCACCACTGCATCATTTCAGTCCGCTGGGCTAAATAGTCAGCGTGATTATAGCTGGCACGGGTACGGTTCTTATCAATATGTGAAAGTTGTGCCTCAATCCAGTTATCCTGGAACAAACCTGAGTCATTCAAAATGGTACTAAAAGTGGAACGTAGTCCATGAGAGGATAATTGATGTTTTCCATAGCCCATCTTACGTATAGCCATATTTAATGTATTAAAATGAATCGGTTGATTATGTTTCCGTGGGCTAGCAAAAATGTACTTTTCACCGTATGACCATTGCATGACGTCTTTTAAAATATCTAAAGCCTGATCTGAAAGTGGAACTAAGAAGTCGGGAATCTCATGGCCTAATATGACTTTTCGTCGAAACTGTTTAATATGCAAGGCAGGTATTTTCCAGACTTTTTCATTTAAATCAAAATGATGAGGCTCAGCCAATAACAATTCAGCCCCTCGCACGCCAGTATGTAATTTGAACAGCAGTGCTTTTTTAATAATCGGATGGGCATCCAATTTTTGTAATTTATACTTAAAATCAGATATATCCTCCGCTTTCAAATACGGATAATTTTTCTTGATTTTACTGTTAATGGCGATTTTATTTAAACCATGCGCGATGTTGAATTCACAATAACCCATCGCTACAGCGTAGTCATAAATTTGGTTCAAATAACTACAAGCTTTCTTGACAGGTTCTTTTACTTGGCGTCCCTCTATTTTTTTGATTACTGAAACCAGGTCATAACGCTTGATGTTTTGAAAAGGTAGATCCTGAAGGTCTGGATAAATATCTTGCTGTAAGCATCTTTCTGCTAACTGTAGTACACCACAGCGGGGTAGATCGT
This sequence comes from Acinetobacter sp. YH12241, assembly GCF_013417535.1. Lineage (NCBI taxonomy): Bacteria > Pseudomonadati > Pseudomonadota > Gammaproteobacteria > Moraxellales > Moraxellaceae > Acinetobacter > Acinetobacter sp. YH12241. The sequence goes on from NZ_VPDQ01000054.1 coordinate 4,639, forward strand.
TGAAGGCATTTTTCAGTTTGAACTGTAACCACTCCTCCCCGACCTTACCAAAGGTGATGACATTAGAGGCAGTATCTTGTTCAAAACAGAAATCATTGTCTTTAAAGTCATCTCTGACTTGTCGTGCCTTTTTCAGCGATAAATCAGGATAACGACCTAACTGAATGCGTCGACGTTTTTTAGTTTGTGGATCTGTATAGCGATAGCACCAAGATTTTCTTCCACTCGGCTCAATCTTCAGGCTAAGCCCATCTTCATCGGATAAAAAACTGGTTTTTTCCTTACAATGAGCTTGGCGAACTTTAATTTCAGTAAGACTCATGGAATTTAAATGAAACCTAACAATGGGTTGATTGGATCAATTATATCAAAATAGAACGCTTTATGTATGATGCGTACACTACGCATCATATAGATTTGTAAAGTATTGTTTTATAAATTTATTATTCAATATACTTTAATTTTAGTAACCAGTAGGAGTACCACTTCTTTTTTAGTTCTCAAATATCACGTTTTTTTTGACGCAATGATTCTATCTCGGACTTCGTCAGCTGTTTTACGAGAGATGAGGATATACTTTACCTCCCACTCTGTGAGCCTTTCAACGTCTCACGGCTCTATTTAATGTTATTGAATAATCAATGGATACCAGTAAAGCCTTTTAGGTCTGCTATTGTTTCTAATACAATAGTCTCCACGATCAAGGATTGGACTCAATGCATATTCCAGCATAAACCTACCACCTATTCCTATTCGCACCCTACCACTCATTCCTATTCCAAATCGGCCACTTAGGGTTTATTCAGTAATAGAATTTAAAGGCTTTATTGCCCAAACCTATATTCTTAAAAGCTTATTCAGCAATATAATTCTTAGATAAATTGCATATTCTTATCGTAAAGGACACTGATTCTTCTTTCATTTGGACAGTTACTATGAATTCACTTCCGTCCTAATAATCTGCCCCAAAAGCTTTTTGGCTTCCGATTCGGATCGGCTTTGTTGCACAAATACCTAAGAATATGATTTTATTAAATTTATTCTTAGGTTGAAATTTTCACAAACCTTTAAAAATCAGTGCCTTGCAAAATGTTTATGCAACAAAGCCTATTTAAATCGGCAACTTGAACATATTGATAAGTTAATAAATAATCACATAGATCAAGATCCAACATTGAAACAGGATTTGAAATTACTGCAAACTATTCCTTCAATCGGTGAACGATCAGGCTTATTACTGTTGGGG
>NZ_VPDQ01000055.1:0-4886 GCF_013417535.1 Acinetobacter sp. YH12241
AAATGGACAATGCCTATTCAGGAATGGGGACAAACGATTACTCAATTATCCATTTACTTTGAAGGTCGATTAGATGATATAATTAAAATCTAGTCAAATTTACTGACACAGAATTTTGAACGCCCTCGAATAAAATTTTCTCTTAATTTTCCCTCACCCCGACCCTCTCCCAAAGGGATAGGGAGCGTCATTTGAATTAATACTTGCATGGATTTAGTAATGAAATTCCCTCTCCTGTTAGGAGAGGGTTAGGGAGAGGTGTTTTTACTTTTAAGCCCTAAACACACTTCCCATAAATCATCTAATACAGCATCAGTTTCTAACAACACTTCATTATTCCAATACCGTACAACCGCTAAACCTAAAGCTTCCAAAAACTTAGTCCGTTCAGCATCATATTCAATAACATCATCCGTTCCATGCTGACTGCCATCCAACTCAATCACTAAACCAATTTCATGACAGTAAAAATCTACAATAAAGGAAGCAATCACATGCTGACGGCGAAACTTGAGATTCATAAAGCGTTTAGCACGAAGTAATTGCCACATCAGGTTTTCTGCATCTTTAGCAGAGTGGCGCATGGATTTAGCGAATTCTAGTAATTGGGGTTCTATTTTCATTTTATTTCTTCTTAATATAATTCTTATTATATGATACACAATGGAATTCCCTCTCCTGAGCAAGTTTTAAAGCACTGCTTTAAAACGAAGCGCAAGTGAGGGTTAGGGAGAGGTGAATCTAAAAATAACCCTCTCCCAAAGGGAGAGGTAGAAAAACCTTAAAGCATCCCACGCCTTAAAAACATCTCTAATCCACTTACCTTTTTGATATACATCAGGCGTTCTTTTTCGACCTTAATCTGCTGCTTGATAGTGGAAGTATCTTCATCAATCTGTTTATACAGATCAGCAATTTGAACCTTACCTTTTGCCTTTTTGACTGCAATTCTGGTTTTTGATGACCAGACCAATCGATTGATCAATGCATCAATCTGCTCTTGTAACTTCTGGCTCTGCACATCCAAAGCCAGTTGATACAGCTTGACTTGCTCTGCACTTAAACTCTTTTGCGAAGGATCTCGATCTTGCTCAATCTGAAGCTGCATTTTTAATAAGACAAACAAATCCTGTTCTGCATAGGCTTCGTTGGCACGCTGCAACAATTCAGTTTTTTTAATCTTTTTTACATCATTCGCTTCACGATCCGGATGAATCGCTGCAGCAATCTTTAAATATACAGATTTCACTGACTGCTCTGCCATTGCGGCTGCCTGTTTCTGCTTTTCCTGCTGGCGTTTTAGTTTGGCCTGCTCGCGGATTTGCTGAAAATGATCAGAAGCCCATTCTTCAAATCCCTCAGCATCTGCCGGATCTGGGATATTTTCATTCTTAAAGAATCTTTCCAGTTCATTGGTCTTTTTTTGGCTTTTTCTGAATTGAGCATGTTCAGCACGTTGCTGATAATAGGTGAAGATTTCATTGACCTTATTGGCTTCTTGCGCTGACATCGCCTGAGAATCTTGCAGATAATCTGCCAGGTATTGAATCTTCTCATCCAGTACTACCAACTCGACCTTGGTAAAATCTGTTTCCTGTAAGTGGTTCCAGAGCTGTTCGAGCTGCTCAAACAGCACACCATGCAATTCATGATAGACCGGCATAAAAGTTTTATGCGTATATTGCTGTAGGTCTTCTTCAGCCTGTTGCCATTGTTTTAACTCCAACTTCTGCTGTTCGATTTTATCAATCAGACGATCCAGCTTCTTCTGCTGTGGCGAAAGTGCTGTGAATGGCTGGATCATGGTTTTTAAGTCAAAGAGCATGGCAGCAGAAAGACCCAAGGAAATCTTATCTATATTAATTCTTTCAGCATTCGCCACAAAGTTCTTTTGACCTTAGGCTATTGAAATTTGTATCAGAATTAAAAAAAGCAGAACTGTGTCTGCTTTTTCCATGCTGCTGTTTATTATTCCAGTACCACACGGCCATTTAAGGGCTGTACCGGACGGTTATTTGAATGTCCCATTAGCTTGGAAAATTCTGAAATCTGTTGCTTTGAGGCCTGCTGGATCTCTTTCAGAATTAACCAGCGCACACCTTCGGAACATGGTGGTGTGGTCAGCGAACCACTAAAGCGGTAATAATCCAGATTCTTAGGCAACATCTCATTTACAGGTTGCGGTTTCTTCAAGACGACTTTTTCACTTTGCTTTTTCGGCAAGCGATTCCACATACGTTTAAGCATCGGATTTTCTGTACCCTGCGCAAACATCATCGCCACTACAGCAAGTTCACCTTGAGTATTGGCATGGACAAAATGAATCTCTAGAGGATAGCTCTTGCCTTTAATTAGGTTCTCACTTGGGCTATGTAGATGAAACTGTTTCAGCACAAAAGTTTCACCATCCAGCTGTAATTCTCCGCCTTGAGCAAAGTCTACCTGAACGGTATGACCTTTATTTTCAATTGTGTGAATCATAGTGTTATAGCTAAACTTGAGCGGTTCCAGTTCGGCTTTGACTGTTCGCTCGATATTGATTGGTGACTGGTTCAGTCCATTACAGGCTGAATATTTCTGGTTTAGAGTCGACCATTGTTCAGGCTGATCATAGTTCCAGTCTGCATCTGCAAATACCGCTGTACTTAAGCCCATAACCGTTAAAAGCGTGAATATCTTTTTCACAATACATCCTTTCTTGGAAGTCAAAATCAATATTTTTAATTTAAAAAACAGATTTTTAGCTTGATCTAATCGCTATATTTTTCAGGCCACAACATACAGAAATTTATAATTATCAAGTTATTTGATTACAAATCATTAAATAGTTCTCTTTATTCCTAGGAAATTGCTCAGATTTTATCTTGATATATTTCAGTAGGATATTATTTGTACTGATTAAAAATCACACAGAGTAAAATGTGAACTGGTTCAAATTTAATCTGTTGAATAATCAATCAATATTTACATGAAATATCTATCTTATTTTCTTAAAATCGCTATATCTTTCACTCATAGCAATCACATTCAAAAAACATAATTTATTTTTATTCAAAAACTTACACAATTACAGCAGCAAACTAACAGCCGAGATTGATAGACTCGTAACAAAGAGTGATCTGGAATAATAACAATGGACTGGGCCACCATATTTATAAATGATACGACTTGGGAATTTGCCACAGAAATTTTGCTGCGCTGTGTAGTGATGTACGCGATGATTATCCTGTTTCTGCGGCTGACAGGTAAACGTGGGGTACGACAACTTTCGATCTTTGAAGTCACCATCATTCTTGCCTTAGGTTCTATTGCCGGCGATCCGATGTTTACAGAAGATCTTCCTCTGATCCAGGCAGCGCTGATCATGTCGGTGATCATTTTTCTGTATCGCCTCACCACCTGGCTCATGATGAAATTTCAATGGTTTGAAGACCTGCTCGAAGGCAAACCGATTCATATTGTGGAAGATGGTTTACTGGTCATTGATGAAATTAAAAAAGGCAAAATGTCTCATGATGAATTCTTTGCTGAAATGCGTCAGCAAGGCATTGAACATTTAGGTCAGGTTCGTTTGGGTTTATTGGAAACTGACGGTAAATTCAGCATTTTATATTTCCATCCAGATGATGTTCGGCATGGGCTCCCGCTTTTCCCGAAATCCTGCTGCATTGTCAAAGAAGTCAGACCAGAAGAACTTTATGCCTGTATTTATTGCGGTCAAGTCCAGCATTTAAAAGAAGCGGAACAGACTTGTCCGCGCTGTCACTCTCACCAATGGGCAAAAGCCATGAATAGCCATCGGATTACTTAAATTAAAGCTGCTTAAGCCGCTGCAAATTGTCAAAGATTTCTGGTAGTTGCTGAATCTTGTATTGAATATACTCGGCATTCGGATGGAAACCTTGCATCCACAAAGCATGCATACCTGCGGCTGTTGCGCCTTGAACATCATTGACAGGATGATCACCAATATAAAGACATTGTTCTGGCTGTACGCCTAAACGCTCTGCGGTAATCTGGAAAATTTCCGGTTGCGGTTTATTAAAGCCGACCAGACCTGAACTGATAATCTCATCAAAATAATCTGCAATACCTAAACCGCGAATGGTATTTAATCGGGTGTCATGGCCGCCATTGGATACAATGGCCAAGCGATAACCTTCAGTTTTAAGCTGTTTTAATACTCGCCCTGCTTGCGGCATCTCTACGGCGAAACGTCCAAACTGACTAAACCAGAATTGCGCCAGCTCGTCTAGATCTGGTGGAGTTAACCAAGATAATTCCTGTAATAATGCATATGCAGCTGAAGCGCCAATACTGCCATGAGTCAGCAATTCCTTTTTGGGATAACCGCCATTGTCTATGCGTCGCACAATCTCAATAATTTTCTCAAGTTCAACCTGTGCTAGTGCCGAAGCATAATATTCTGCCAGATAACGGCTATAGGCCTGTGTCGTCAGGTCACGATGCGTCAAGGTATTGTCGAGATCAAATAAAACGGCTTGGATCGTCATAATGTTCAAATCAAAATATTGAAACTTTCAGCCATGGTAACAGCCTGAAACTGGGTAGATTAGACCTAAAATTGCTAAGTTTTGTTGTTTTAAGCATAAAAAATTGATGCTGAAGCACCGCTTTTTGATAGGAAAATAAAACTCTGGGTTAGAATTTGTATTTTAAGCCTGTACAAAAATCCCTATGCTTTATTAAAAATAACCTTTCTCCTAAAGTATTGATATAAAAAATCCCACCAAGTGGTGTAATGCCAGTCAGTTAAGCAAATTTTAGTAAAATGTAGTAAAAATGAGTGTATGTAAATACGCTCATTTTTTTATGTCTTTATCTGAACATTTAGAATCCACTCTTGAACATTCTCTCCCATCACT